>NZ_JBLFEO010000020.1:0-92852 GCF_047345505.1 Maribacter aquimarinus
CTTTTGAAAAGGACCTTGAACTTACACCATTTTTGCCAAAATTGCAAATCATCCAGGGCAATTGTTCGCCCGCGCCGGGGACGGCGCGGCATCCCCGGGGCACGGCCAACGGCCAAGGCCCCCAAGAGCCCGATACGCCCCAACGGCGCCGTTGCAACGCAACTGATTTTTTGAAGGTGCCGCCCATACCGGTTTGTTGGCATGGATTATCTATATTGAACAAAATCCAGCGCCGTGCCCATCTCCACCGTATTGGCATGAACACCCAATAACTTTAGCACCGTGGCCGCAATTTGATCGGCGTGGTACTGGCCGGCATCGGTCACCTCTCCCCTTGCCTCCACACCCTTTCCGAATGCCATTATCCAAATCTGGCCGGCCCCCTCTATGTTGTCTCCGTGGTGCTGCCAAGTATCCAGTGGAACGGTGCCCCTGCCGTGATCGGTGGTAATGATAAAGGTGGTCTGGTCTTTATAGAAGGGATCTGTCTGTACAAATTCCCAAAGCTGACCAATGAACTGGTCTGTTGTGCTTGCGGATTCCAAATAGGCCTGGTAATTTCCGTTATGGGCAAAGTCGTCGGTTTCCCCGTAGGCAATGTAGGTCAAATGGGGCCTGTGCTTTTTCATTCCCTCCAAGGCATAGCCATGGGTAAAGGCATCAAACCTAACGGAGCCCCACAACTTGGGTATGGTGGGCTGCAACTCATTGAGCACCCGTTCTTTTTCCGTGAGGGGCTCCTTGGCCAAATCATATCCGGCATTGACCGGAATCCCTGAACGCTCCCGGTTGATGATGTAAGGGAAGACGTCCCAACTACCAAAGGCAAGCACCTTCCCCTTATGGCGCACACTGTTGTTCACCATTTCCAAAACGGTGCGGTTTGGGTTGTTGATTTTATCATTGCTGGTAATGTTGGCATCATCTGCCCTGCCGGTAAGGATTTCATTATATCCCGGGTAGGAGAACCACTGTCGGTTGGTCAAATCCACCTTATTCCCGTGGTCCCGGTTCCCATAGAGCTGCCCCATACGGGCAACCTCCCCCCAAACAAAGGGAAACAAGACCTTTCTGCGCTCCGTGGCAGTTGCCCTCCAGTAACGTTGGTGCAATGCTTCCGCATCATTTACATATTCCTTATTGGCCACCAACAGGGAATCCGCGCCCGAGAACAGCTCTTGCCACCGGAGACCATCCAAAGTGATCAGCACCACCTTTTGATCGCCATTGGCCTGGCCCAGGCCATTGACCCAAATTAATAGGAAACACCAAAACAATATCAGAAATACAGGCCCATTGGTTCCGTTCACTCTTGCTCCATAATTTTTCATCTGTTGCTATTTATTTGTTTTTTAAGGTAAGACCTGCCCGTTCCGGTTCAGGCGGGTGTCATTCGCCAATCAACATTTCGGTTGGTATCCAGCATTGTTATGGCTCATTTCACATCTTTATATTTATTTTAATTATTTGGAAATAAGCTAATTGAAAAATTGAGCGCCCCGCAGTTCCGGGACAACCGCGACGCTCTCGTGTTAAAATTTTAAACATCGCCCCTTGCGACGTGATTTTTAAAATTTCTTAACGCCCGTTTCATCCATTTTCCATTTAAAGTGCTTGTACCCCTTAAATGGTTAAGCCAAACGCTGATGACCGCAAACAACAATTGGCACTTTTGGGCGATTCTTGATCATCTGATCAAGTTAACCAGTTCTTGCATTTCTGTAAAAACAACAACGCCATTTTCCAAGTCTTTCTGTTTGTTGCCGGCTCCGGGCAAAAAGTGGAAAACATCAAAACCACCTTTTACCGCGGCCTGCACCCCAAGAGGGCTATCCTCGACCACGGCGCAATCTTCGGGGGCAAAACCCATGACCTTGGCGGCATGCAAAAAAATATCAGGTTCCGGTTTCCATTTTCCCATCTCATAACAACTGAACATCTTCCCTTGGAAATGATGGGCCAACCGCACGGTCTCCAAATTTCGCTCTATTTTCTCAATGGGACCGCTGGAGGCCACACAATACGGTACCTGTAACTGCCTTAGCACCGTATGGATTCCGGGAATTGGCCGCAGCTCAAGATCAAAGGCCTTGAACGTCCTCTTTCTATATTCAACCTCAAAATCGGAAGGCAACTCCCCGTTGCAGCGTTTGCCAAGATCCGCCATGATATCATTGAAGGACCTGCCCAAAAATTGCGCCGTGGCAAACTCAAAACTTAAATGTACACCCAACTCGGCGGCCATTTGCACCAGCACTTTGGTGGTTAGGTGCTCGCTGTCCACCAAAACGCCATCACAATCAAAAATGATACATTTATACCTCATTGTTTTCCTTCTCTTGGGCCACCAGCGGATTGGCCCTTATTATTGCAAACGAATCTGGGAATTTTAGGGCTTTTGGTGCCACAAAGGAACGGGCCTTTTCCCCATCTCCCCGCTGGAGTAGTGCAGTTCCAGGGCCTCGTGCAAAAAATCCTCAAAGTAGTCTATGTGTATGGGATGAAATCCTTTTTTCAGCGCAATGGACCCCTCTTTTGTCTTGGCACTGTGCGAGCCGTCGTTGTCCAAAAACAACTTGTCATGGACATAAAGCTTGCTCCCGTCGTCTGATTTCAAATAAAAGGTATAGACTCCCGTCTTGGGGATTTCAACATAACCGGCATATTGGATGGCGTAATGATCTAACCGCTCCCCGATCTTATCTGGACTTAGATCGGTCACGAAACCTGTTTTCTTGGGCACCAAACCTTTAAAATCGGGCACTGAGTCAAAAGTATCCTCATAGTAAGCGTACGCAAGACCTTTTCTTGGTTGTTTTACCTTGGTGCCCGCTGTTGGCTTCACTTTCTCATAAAGGACCTCCACTGCTTCACTTTCAAAGCCCTCTCCATCGATCAACTTTGCCATTACAGCAGTACTTTGGACTATGTCAAAGGAGGTTGAGCGGGTGCTGGAACCGGTATTGGGTTTAGCACCGTTCAAGGTATAGTTTAAGGAAAAACCTGTGTATGGATGCTCTATGGCCACCGTCATCTCCTTTAAAAAGATGTTTTGCTCGGTCATGGAAATGAGCGGTGTGGTGTTTTGAAGTTCAATGATCTCGGTACCGGAAAGGGCAAAATCCGGTTCTGTGAACGAATTGTGATACCCCATTTCCCATTGCAGCTCCAAGGGGTCCCAGCGATCTGCAACACCATCTTCCAATGGTCTTGTCTTAATGGTGAGTTGCTTGGAACTTTGGGCCGGCACCTCAATTTCAAAAAAAGAGGAATCCATGGCCACTTGATGATGATGGTAGGCTTGGGCCCTGAAATGTATGGGTCTATCTGCACTGTTCTGAAGCAATAACACTACCTTTCTCTCTTCGGCCTTGCTCAAAACCAAGGGTTTCAAGTCCGCTGTTTCAATCAAGGAGTTGGCCAGCCCCTTGTTGGCCACATTACTGACGTCATGCTCCAAGATTCCGGAAAGGGCCAAGTTGGCCAATTTTGGCCCCGAATCTGTCATTGTGATCCAACCTATATGATCGAACTCCCCAAATTTTGCCCCACGCAATTGGCTGCCACCACCGGTAGTTCCCAGTACGTAGTGGTTTTGATCGTTCCTTACCTCCTGCATAAAACGGTGGGTATGCCCCGCGAACACGGTGTAATCACGACCTTGCAATGCTTCTTCAACCTCACTGAACCCATTTGCCTCTCCGTACACCCATAATGGGTGATGCATAAAGATCATGGTCCAGCGCACCTCAGTATGTTTGGAAATGATTTCTTTTAAAAACTGGATCTGACCTTCTCCCATGAGCACTCCATCCCCGTCATTACTGTTCAAGATCAAAAAGAGCACATCCTTATACAAAAAATGGTAAAAATCCCTTCCATAACGATTTTTCCATTGCTTGGCCATTACCTCATTGGAATAGTCATGATTCCCAGCCACGTAAAAGAACCTTGTTTCCAAAGAATCCAGGATGCCGTGGAATTCTTCCCATTGTTGGTCAATAATACGTTCATCCTTGCTGTAGCCCTCAATTAAATCGCCAACACTGATTACAAATTCCGGATAGAGGGTGTTTATTTTTTTGAGGGCACTGCCAAACACCCCTTTACGGTGGCCCCCGGTGCGGTCACTGACCACGGCGAACTGAAAGTTTTCCGGATTATTATAAAAAGGTTTGTTGGTCCAAGGCTTCACACTGTCTTTGAGGCTGTGGGTGAAAGGGTCTGCTTGAACCTGACCCCATAAAAAGCTATGGGTTACCAATAGCAGTAAAACCAAAAAGATGGTTTCAACCTTACAGAAAAAGCCTTTGCCATTACGGGAACTGTATGGCTTTTTTTTCCTTTTTATCGAAGTGATCGCATGAATAACAATTCCATGATGTTCCATCTTAATCCAGGTTTAACACTTTTAGAATTTTATCAAAAATGGAATAGTTGTCATATACCCCCATAAATTCGTGCGATCTGGGGCCATAGGCAAATATGGGCACCATGACCCCTGTATGGTCTTCCGTGGTAAAGTCACCTTCGATCACGCCTTGCTCCATATTTCCCTGTGGTATGGTAAAACCGCCGGTTTCGTGATCGGCGGTAACGATGACCAAGGTGTTTTCTGTGGCATCGGCATATTTTACGGCCTCGGTTATGGCACGGTCAAAATCAATGCCCTCGGAAACAATGCCCCCGACGTCATTAAAGTGACCATACGTATCTATCTTGGAAGCTTCCACCACCAAAAAGAAAGGACTCTTTTTACTTTTTAAATAAGCCAGTCCGCTTTTTGTGGCTTCGGCCAGAACGGGGCCTCGGCCCGAAAGAACGCTTGGCACGCCACCATAGGCAAAAAAATGGGCCACCCGCTCCCCGGTTTGTCTGGCCACCGCTTCGCGCTGCCTTTCCACGGTAAACCCTTTATTGGAGAGTTCCTTGGCCAAGCTTTCCGTTCCGCCACCTATTAAGAGGTTGAGCTTGCTGTTCAATAAATCGTCCTGTATTCCTTCTGTATCGGCACGATCTTTTCTGTGCGCATAAAAGGCAGACGGGGTTGCCCCGGTAAGGTCATCTGTAGTGATCACCCCGGTAACGAACCCTATGTCGTAAAGGATTTCCGTAAGGTTCTTTACCGATCGCCCTGCCGCATTGACCCCCAGGGCCCTGTTGTTCGTTTTCACCCCAGTTGCCAAAGCCGAAGCTGCGGCCGCGGAATCCGTGGTGAAATCATCGGCGGATTGCGTTTTGAGCAGGCCAAGGCTTTTAAATTGGGTAAGGGTCAATTTTCCTCCATTGGCCAAAACAGCGGCACTTATCTGTGCGAGTCCGTTGCCATCTCCAACCAGCAAAATGATGTTTTCCACCTCCGTTTCTTTTCCATCATTCTTATAATGTGGCACATATACCTCAGAGACCTGTTCGTTCTTGTGCACCCTAAGCGCTAGAGTGTTCAAGTATGCCGTACAGGCATAGGGCATGTCCGTATTGACAAAATCGACCCCAAGATCAACCATGGCCTTCCAGGCCGTCTTGCTGTCTGGCACCGCCCAGAAACGAAATGGCTTGCCATGGGCATGGGCTTTCCGGATCACATTGCTTATGGTTTCATGGTCTTTGGCGGTTAACCTTCCTTTACCGTTCCAAGTCGTGAACTTTTTAAAATTGAGGCTTATCAGGGCCACCTTGTTCCATGAAACGTGGTTCTCGGGTTCGTTGAGGCTCTGGTGGTCAAAGGCTATAAAATCCGGATAGTTCACATAATCTGTCATCTTGGGCCTATTCCCCGAAATTACCACGGTTATGGAATCGTCCTCCACGATACGGGGGTATTGTTCAAGAACCGCCACCAACCTTTGCATGGTGCTGTACGGTTCCGTCTTGATGTCCACCAGAAGTTGCAGGGACCTCCCATTTTCCAATTGTAGTGACTTCATCTTGACCAAGGGGTCCAGATAAAGGCTCTGCAAGGTTCGCTCCGTGCGTATGTGCTCCTCGTCATGGGCCACGTAAAGCACATCCTGCTTTAAAATGACATCTATTTCAATGGAATGGACGCCATTGGCATAAGCGCCCCAAAACGGAACGGGCTGCAAATAGTCATTATGGGAATGCACCTTGAAAGACTGCCCAAACAGCATTTGGGTACCAAAGCACCCCAAAAGGAGAAAATAATGGAAGACTCGCATCATCACTTTTTATTAAGATTTTGCAATTGGCATTCCCAGTCATTGCACAAACCATTTCATTCCAATAAAATGGTACGGGAACACGCTTTTCAAGATTACGAAAAAACCGGTGCCCATTGATCGGTACAGCGTGCAGCACCCTTTTTTTTGGTCGCTTGGAAAAAGTATGGCCTAAGATATGGATATTCCTAAACCCTAGGTTTTCAAAACATTAAATATAAATGAACCGAACGTAAACCAATGCAAACCTTTGCATTGGGTTTTAAGGCCAAACAAATGAAAACATCATAAATTTATTGTTATTTAGGTGTTGTATTAACGACTATAAACCGCCAACTATGAGAAAAATGAAATTATTGTTGATGTTTTGCTTCTTAGGGATGGTTTCGTTCTCCTGGGCCCAAACCACTGTTACGGGCAAGGTCACGGATGAGCTAAACGCACCCCTGCCGGGAGCAAGTGTTCTGGAAATTGGAACCACCAATGGTACCACGACCGATTTTGATGGAAACTTTACCCTTGAAGTGGCCAATATGGATGCCGTGCTTGAAATATCGTACATCGGTTTTTCCACGGTCGAAGTGCCCCTTAACGGACAAACCAACCTTAGCGTACAATTAAGGGAAGACGCCACGCAACTGGAGGACGTTGTGGTGGTGGGTTATGGTATCCAAAAAAAATCGGATATCACGGGGTCCATTGCCTCCATTAAAAGTGAGGATTTCAACAAAGGGGTTGTTGCCAATCCGGGCCAGCTTCTTCAAGGAAAGCTGGCAGGCGTCAATGTAACCAACGTGAGTGGTGAGCCCGGTGCTTCCCAAAACATCATCATTAGGGGTGTGGGCAGCTTACGATCTGGTACAACACCGCTTTTCGTGGTGGATGGCTTTGTCATTGACAATGCCAGTACAGGGGTGGCCAACAACCCGCTGAATTTCATCAACCCCCAAGACATAGCCTCCATGGACGTGCTTAAGGATGCTTCGGCCACGGCCATCTACGGGGCAAGGGCGGCCAACGGCGTAATTGTCATCACCACCAAAAAGGGAAAATCGGGCAAGGCAGAAATGAACCTCAACGTTTCAACCGCCTTTTCCACCATTGCCAATCCCATGGACGTGTTCTCTGCCAGTGAATTTAGAGAACAGGTAACCGCGTTGGGAGGCAATCTCTTTGACAGAGGGGCCAACGTGGACTGGCAAGATGAACTTACCCAAACGGGTGTTTCCCAAAACGTGAATTTCTCGATGAGCGGCGGGGCCAGTGAAAAATTCTCTTACTTTGTATCCACCGGGTACGATGACCAGCAAGGTACTTTTGAAAACAGTTCCTTGAAACGTTATTCTGGGAGGGTAAACCTTACCCAGAAAGCGTTACAGGGAAGGTTCAATGTGGATTTGAATCTCACCGCGTCCAGAACCTTGAACGAACGGCCAGATGCAGGTGCCAATGTAGTGGACATGCTTTCGCTGAACCCCACCTTTCCTCCCCTTACAGGTGGCGAACCCAGTTTTTTTGATGAACAACTGAACCCTTTGGTGCGTAACCGGATATATAAGGATGAGGCCGTTAGCAACCGTATCTTGGCCAACATTCTGCCCTCGTATGAAATCCTGAAGGGCCTTACCTATAAGGTAAACCTGGGCATAGATTATGTGAGCACAAACAGGGATGTGCAACGTTCTCCCTTTGATCTCATCGAAGGCTTTGAATTTGGCTTCCTGAACACCTTTGCCACCATAAACAGCAACACCTTGGTAGAAAACACCCTTACCTATACCTTTGATACCGGAGACCATAATGTGACCTTGCTTGGAGGGCATTCTTACCAAATTACCACCTTTGAACAAAAGAGGTTTGACCTCGAGGGCTTTGCCAACAATGGCATAGAGCCACGATACCAAGACCAAATAAGCTCGGATGTTTTCCCCACTACCTTGACCTCAGTGGCCTTTGAGAATGAGCTGCAGTCCTTTTTTGGCCGGGTAAATTATGGATATGCCGATAAGTATTTGGTCACGGCGACAATGCGGGCAGATGGCAGTTCCAGGTTCGGGGAAAACAATAAATATGGTTATTTTCCCTCTGTGGCCCTGGGCTGGAACATTAGCAAAGAAGGTTTTATGGGCGAAAACAATATTTTCAACAACCTAAAATTAAGGGCCAGTTGGGGCCAGACCGGAAACCAGGATGGTATTCCCAGCAAAGTAAGCCTGGCCAGTTTTGTAGATTCCAGGGCAGACAACGATACCTATCCCCTGTCCGGCAATGAGGTTTCCCTGGCAGACTATCCCTTTGGGACGGTTCCCGTTAGGACGGCATTCCCAGATCTTCAGTGGGAAGTAACCACACAGACCAACATTGGGTTGGATTTTGCACTGCTCCAAAACAAGCTAACCGGTACCTTGGACTACTTTAACAAGGTGGCCAGTGATGTGGTCCTCTTTGCCAATAGAGTTGATCCCATACAGCCCACCGAAAAAATATGGACCAACATTCCAGACCTGCAGATCAGGAATACCGGTGTGGAACTGGCATTGGACTACCGGGGCAGCTTTACGGATGACTTCACCTTTAACATAGGGGGCAATATCTCTTACACGGACAACAGGGTGGAAAATTCCCGCTTTGCGGTGATCACCACGGGAGCCGCACAGGGGGCGGGACAAACGGGGGCCACCATAAATGGATACATTAACGATGAACCTATTGGCTCGTTTTTTATGAAGGATTTCTTGGGCATAGGAGATGACGGAAGAAATGAGTTTAGGGATGTGGTTCCAGATGGGGAGTCCTTGGACAATGACAGAATAGTCGCGGGAACCGCCCTGCCCAACACCCTATATGCCTTTTATTTCAAATTTGCCTATAAAGATTTTGATTTGGGCGTTAACTTTAACGGTGTTTCCGGAAACCAGATTTACAACCATACTGCCATGAGCTTGTTTTCAAGGGGCCAATTGGCCAGAAGCCTCAACACCACAGACTTCGCCATTCAGTTTCCCAATGAGGACAACACCAACTCCAACGAGGTTTCCACAAGGTATTTGGAAAATGGCAGTTTCCTTAGGCTAAACAACGCCACCTTGGGCTATACCCTGAATCCCGCGAAAATTGGCCTGGAAGACTGGATAAACAATTTCCGCTTAACGGTAACGGGGCAGAATCTGTTCGTGATAACGGATTATTCGGGCTTTGACCCCGAAGTGAACACGGGAAATGAAACCGATGGTATCCAAACCTTTGGCATAGACCGTTTTACCTACCCCTCGCCAAGGACCCTACTGATCGGTTTAAACGTTTCTTTTTAAATATTAAAAATATTGTATGATGAGAAATAGAATTTTAATTTACGTACTGGGATTCGCATCCATTCTATATACCGGGTGTACAGATTTACAGGAAGTAAGGCTGGACGAGGCCGAATTTGGCGCGGAGGCCGAAGTGGTCAGTGGTGCCATTGCTCCAGCCTATGGCTATGTTTCATGGGTTTGGAGACACACCAACTACTACGGACTTCAACTGATTCCCTCCGATGAGGCCATATTGCCATACCGTGGCGGTCAGGATTGGTTTGATGGGGGCAAGTACATAGCCACCCACCAACACAGCTTTACCCCCACCAACGATTTGATTGGTGACGGCTGGAACGAAGTGACGACAAACATATCCAGAACGCTATCCGCCTTGGAAGTGCTAAGGCCGTTGGCGGAGCAAGGAGACAGCGAGGCGCTGTCCGCCCTTCACGAAATGATCGCCCTAAGGGCTTATTTGAACATGTTGATGCTGGACAGCTGGGGGCTGGTGCTCAGAAAGGAGTCCTCGAGCGAACTATCGGAGGTTTTGCGCGGGTCCGATGCCATGGACTACATACAAAGTGAACTGCTTTCCGTGGTGGATGTCATAAACACCGATAGGGGGCCGGGAAGGTTGACCCAAGCTGCGGTTTGGGGCCTATTGGCAAGGTTGCACCTGAACGCTGCCGTTTACAGAGATCCATATGGCACCCCCAATTTTACCCAAGAAGATATGAATGCGGTTATCCAATATACGGACAACATCATCAATTCGGGCAGTTTTAGCCTCTCGCCGGAATATTTTGACCTGTTCAATGACGACAACAACAGCAACCCAGAGCTGATCTTTGCACTGGATCAAAGGGGGCAGCTGCGACGCGAACACAGCCGTTGGGCCTATTGGTCCATTTCGGGCGATATGTTTCCAAGACCTGAATTTCCGAGCGCGGACGGCACGGATGGCCCTGCTTTTCCACCAGATTTCTTCCAGCACTGGGTAGATGCCTACGGCGATGTGGACCCAGCAGAGGCAGATGCCCGATTTTTTCAAAGAAATACCATAGTTCCAGAGGAACTACAGGATTTAACCGGACTATCCCCATTGAATGACGAAGACCATTTCTATTGTATGGTACCGGAGGAATTTGAAATGGACCGTGGCGTTCTACGAGGTATTAAATGGGGGCCCAGAAAAGGAGATGATGGAGCTTTTATAACCTGTGATGGTGGGGTAAGAATCTACCCCCTACAGTTAAGGACAGGAAACAGCCCCGCCCGTGATGTGGGGTACATAGACCATACCCTGGAGATAGACTTCAGCACGGAGGGCTCCTATCACAATACAGGGTACCGGTGCGCCAAGTACCAATTTAGCCGAACCTCGCCCAACGGAACCAATTTTAGCAGCGTGGACCTGGTCTTGATGCGCCTGGCCGAAATATACCTGATGCGCGCAGAGGCCAAGTTGCGCAATGGGGACACGGCAGGAGCCCTTGCAGACGTTAACACGGTGAGGGCCAGCAGAACGGCAAGACCAGAACAGACACCTCCCCCACTTGCATCCATAGATTTGGAAATCATGTTGCGAGAGCGCGGTTTTGAACTCTACTGGGAAGGCTTTAGAAGAACCGACCAAATACGCTTTGGCACCTATGAGGATTCATGGACCGAAAAAACAAGTTCCGATGTAAATAAAAGGCTCTTTCCCATTCCGCAGAGCGCCGTGGATGCTGCATCTGGCATAGATGGTTTTCTAGAGCAAAACCAAGGTTATTGAAAAGTTGTTAGTTTGAGTTAGTTTTGAGCAGGGGCAAGCCGTATTTTTGAGCTTGCCCCTGATCATTGTGATTTGTGCCCAACCGCACAAAGAATCCCCATTTTTCCCAGTTCAAGAGAATGAAGACATCATGACCGTTGCCCAATTGAACATCCCAAAAAAAATGCCGTCCAGAGGCCTTGTCTTCCCATCTCCCTGAACCACCACCCCTGGGGCGCTATGTACCAGAGCCCAGGATAAAAAGCAACGCAATGAAAAATAAGAAGACCATTTGCAAAAAAACGGCCATTACCATCTTGATCGCTGTCCTGGGACTTTCATGCAAAACGGAAAAAGAAAGGCCTGCCATAACGGAAAACGAAACGAACTACGTAGATTTTGTTTATCCGCAAATAGACACGGAGCACAGCCGGTGGTTCTTGTTTTCCTCTGCCTGTAGGCCATTTGGTATGGTAAACTTGAGCCCGGATACCGAAATAGACGGCGCCTGGGGCAGTGGTTACCGTTACAAAACGGACACCATCAAAGGGTTTAGCCACGTTCACGGCTGGCAGATTTCCGGGCTTTCCGTTATGCCAGTGGCCCTGGACCGGCCAGACCCCAACAGCATATTCGGGGATTTTTACTCCAAATTTTCGCATGACAGGGAAGAGGTTGCCCCAGGGTACCACTCCGTCTTTTTGGAAAGATATGGCATACAGGCAGAACTGACCAGCTCCAAGAGAGTGGGGCTGCACCGCTACTCTTTTACCAAAGATGGCGAAGGTGGCATCCTGATAAACTTAAACGGACCGTTGGGGCCCAGTGCCACCCAGAACGGCAAATTGCAACAAATGGATGATCGGACCCTAACGGGCAGTTTGGAGATGGCCCCAACCCATAGGCGGCCAAAGCCCTTTCAATTGTTTTTCCATATCCGTTTCAATACGGACATAGCATCCATTTCCGAGGACAAAAGTACTGGCAATTACCTCATAAAAATGCCTCCAAAAACCCAACAAGTATTGATGAAAGTTGGCCTTTCTTACACTTCCATTGAAAATGCCGCCAACAACAGTCTGGCGGAAATGGAACACTGGGACTTTGATCGGGTGGTAAAAGACTCCAAAAGCGAATGGAACAAGCTATTGGGCAGGATCGAGGTAACTGGCGGTACAGATAAGCAAAAGCGCAGGTTCTATACCGATCTTTGGCATGCCCTGCAAGGCAGAAGGACCCTCAATGACATCAATGGCGCCTATCCGGACAATACCGGGGAAACCTTCAGGATAGGCCAACTGCCCCTTGATGAAAACGGAAGACCGGTTTTTAACCATTACAACTCAGATTCCTTTTGGGGAGCGCAGTGGACTTTGAACACCCTATGGGGATTGGTGTATCCGGACATTATGGAAGAATTTGTCCATTCTTTGATGCAATACCACAAAGATGGCGGCTTGGTGCCAAGGGGACCCTCTGGCGGAAACTATACCTATGTGATGACGGGGGCATCCTCCACGCCGTTCGTTGTGAGCGCCATTCAGAAAGGAATTATAAGGAACAACCTGGATTCCATCTACCAGGCCCTAAAAAAGAACCATATGCCCGGTGGCATCATGGAAAGGGCGGGATATGAGCACCGAACACAATTGGGCGGTGGTCTGGGGCATTACCTGGAAAAGGGATACGTGCCCTACCCCATTCCGGAAGGCAAGTTTGGCGGTCACCAAGATGGGGCAAGCCTTACCCTGGAATATGCCTACCAAGATTGGACCCTAGCACAATTGGCCAAAAAACTGGACAAAGAGGACGATCACCAATACTTTCTGGAACGTTCGGCAAATTACAAAAATGTCTATGATGAAACCTCGGGCTGGATGCGTCCAAAAGATGTGGATGGCACATGGCAGGCCAATTTTGACCCCTATCTTCACGAAAATGGATTCAATGAGAGCAATGGTGCACAGGCAACTTGGTTTGTTCCGCATGACATTGAGGGGCTTGCCCAATTGATGGGAGGAAAGGAACTGGCCGTAGAAAAATTGAACGGACAGTTTCTAGAAGCAGAGAAACTGGGCTTCACCTCCGGCACCTCGCACGCCGTGGAACTACATCCGGAATACAGCCGTATTCCCATAAACTATGGCAACCAACCGTCCATACAGACCGCCTACGTCTTCCACGCCCTGGACAGACCGGATCTCTCCCAACTCTGGTCCAGGAAGGTGGTGGACCAAGTGTTCAGTGGCCTACATCCGGGAACGGGTTATAATGGCGATGAAGACCAAGGCTTAATGGGCAGTTTGGCCGTTTTAATGAAAATAGGCCTGTTTCAGTTGAACGGGGGCACCGAAAATGACCCCAAGTACCAGGTGGGAAACCCCATTTTTAATGAGATAAAGATCAAGTTGCACCCAAAGTACCACAATGGCCAGATGTTCACCATAAAAAATGAACGGGCCAATGGGGACGGCCACATTGTTCAAGAAATACTGCTTAACGGCAAAAAAATGGACAATTTGGAAATATCCCACTCCAATATAGTGAACGGAGGTGAACTGCAGTTAAAGGGAAAAGACCAATATTAGCTTCTTCCCCCTACCAGGGGGCATACGATAGTGGGGCAAAAAAGGTGCAAAAAAACCTGGTTCCCTGCCCCCTGCCATGACGGAGCAAGGTGTTTCGGGCCGGAAGGGCACTTTATGGCATCCATATCTCCGCGTACACCGGACAAGGAAGGTTCATTGTTTTTTTGTAATTTTCTTACACTTTGGGCAAAGGCCCGCAAGGTGACCGAACATACCGGCCCAAAGGCAGTACCGTTGCGTTTTTTAACGAAAATGATGTGAAATGAAAAAAAGAAGGGTCACCATAACGGATATCGCACGCCAGCTCAATGTTGCGCCCTCCACGGTATCAAGGGCCTTGAACAACCATCCCGCCTTGCGAAAGGAGACCAAGGAAAAAGTTAGGGAACTCGCGGAAAAGCTGGGTTATGAACCCAATTTAATGGCTTTGTCCCTACTGAGAAAAAAGTCGAACACCATAGGCGTGATCGTTCCCGAAATCACCAGTCATTTTTTTTCTGCCATCATTACGGGCATACAGGACATCGTTGCCAACTCCGAGTACAATATCATGATATGCCTCTCCAATGAATCCTACGAAGAGGAATGTGTGATCGTTAAAAAATTGCTTAAAATGCAGGTCGATGCCGTATTGGTTTCCCCCACCTCCCAGACGGAGACCTTCGATCATTTTAGAACCCTAAACAACAACAACATACCGGTGATCGTGTTTGACAGGGACTGCCCGGGGTTTGAAGCGGACAAAGTGTTGGTGGATGACTACAGCGGCGCATTTCAGGCCGTGGAATATTTGATAGCCTCCGGTTGCACCCAAATAGCGCATCTTGGAGGGCCATTGAACCTGAGCACCACCAAACACCGTTTACAAGGGTACCTGGACGCCCTTGAAAACGCCAATATGCCCATAATTAAGGAACATATTGCCCACGTAAAGGGTTTTTCCACCAATGATGGCCTTAAGCCCACAAAGAAACTGTTGCACTCCAAATGTGTTCCGGACGCCATTTTCGCAATGAACGATAGCATTGCCATTTCGGCCATGCACATTGCCCGCAAGATGGGGCTTGAAATACCCGGGGACCTCTCCATTGTGGGCTTTGACGATGAACCAAATTCGGCATATTTCAGGCCCAGTCTATCCACGGTCTGGCAGCCCGTTTACAGCATAGGCATGCTATCTGCCCGCATTGCACTGAAACGTTTAAAAAGCAACGGTATGGAACATTCACCTTTTAGGATGGAAATTTTTAAACCAGAGCTTGTGGTCAGGGACTCATCCAGAAAGATCGAAACCAAAAAATAGAAAAGTGCTCGCCACGGGACCGTGCAAAGGTTTGCATTGTTTTTGGGCCATAATGCTTTAGTTCATAAAGTTTTTGTTGTTTTTTTATAGATGGCAGTCTGTTTTTGCCAGTTCCAAATAAAGGCCAATGATCATTTTGCCCAAGAACCTTTTTGAAGACTGTTATGGCCGTTATGCCATTGCGGCGGTGAATGTGTTCACCATGGAGCAGATCCACGGACTGTTCAGGGCCGGCTCCAAGGCAAACGCACCGTTTTTGGTGCAAATAACCCCCGTGGCCAGGAATTATGCACATGCATCCATGCTCATCGCCATGATCAAAGCGGCATCAAAAATATATCCAAAAGCAGTATATGCCATACATCTGGACCACGGCAATGAGGAACACGCCTTGAGTGCCATTGCCTCCAATGATTACCAATCTGTCATGATAGACGCCTCCCACGAAGATTATGAGACCAATGTAAAAAAGACGAGTTACATTGTACGGGAGGCACACCGCAAAAATATTTTTGTGGAAGCGGAACTAGGGGTTCTAAGTGGTGTGGAAGACGAAATTTCAATAGCTGAAAAGGACGCCCGTTACACCAGTCCGCAAGAAGTGCATGATTTTGTGGGCCGCACAAAGTGCAACAGCCTTGCCGTGGCGGTCGGAACCAGCCACGGGGCCTATAAATTCAGTTCGGGACAGGGCATCCAATTTAACATCTTAAAGGAGATACAGGCCAAACTTCCGGGTTTCCCCATAGTGCTGCACGGGGGTTCTGCTGTGAACAAAACAGAAGTGGCACGCATAAACAAGGCAAATGGAGCCATCCGTGCAGATGCCTCAGGGGTTGCACCGGAAGAAATCGTGAAATCCATAGCCTATGGTGTCTGCAAAATAAACATTGCCACGGACACCCGTTTGCTGTGGGCGCGCGTACACCGCGAATTTTTCAGGGACAGCCCGGAACTCTTTGATCCCATTGTTCCCGGCAACACCTATATGGAGGCTTACGAAGCCTTTATGCTGAAAAAATTTGACCTTCTGAAGGCCACCGGCAAAGTGGCTTCCCTATTAAAAAAAACAAAACTATGAGCTCTGAATCACCCTTACTGGTAAAACCAAAAAAAGACACTGCCATCTACCATAGCATCACTCCAGAAACGGCGCAGTGGAACTACCTCTCCTTTGAGGCCAGAAGCATGGCGAAGGATGACGTCTGGGAGCACGACACCCAAGACCATGAGCTGGTCATAGTCCTGCTCAGCGGAAATTTCAGGGTAAGCAGCCCCAAGGGGCATTGGACAACCACCAACGGCCGCACCAATGTTTTCAATGGCATTGCGCACACCCTATACCTACCCAGAAACACTGAGTTTACCCTTACCGCCCTTAGCCAAACCCTGGACATTGCCTACGGTTGGTGCAAGGCAGACAAAGATTTTAAGCCAAAGTTTGTGACACCGGAAGAGACACCTGTGGTTATTTTTGGCGGGGACAATGCCACAAGACAGTTCAATGACCTGGTTCCGCCTGGATTTGGTTGCCAGAGCATTGTGGTCAGGGAAGTCTATACCCCTTCGGGGAATTGGAGCTCCTTTCCCGCCCATAAACATGACGAACGCATCCTGGCAGATGATGGCACCGTTCTGGAGCCCATACAGGAAGAAACATATTTTTATAAATTTCAAAAACCGGAGGCCTACGCCATTCAGCAAGTGTACACCAAAGATGGCAGCCTGGATGAAATTGTGAGGCCACGGCACAACGATGTGGTCATGATTCCCAGAGGTTTTCATCCGGTGGTTGCCGAACACGGCTTTCATTGCTATTACCTTAATTTTTTGGCGGGAACGGACCAGTGCTTGGCCAATACCACGGACCCGGACCACGAATGGATCTATGGGTCATGGAGCTCCAAGGACAATAGGCTGCCATTGGTAACCGCAAAAATGAACAAACACTAGGGAGATGGGAAAAGAAAAATTAGATGTCATCACCTTTGGGCGATCTTCAATAGACCTGTATTCACAGGATATTGGCAGCCCCTTTAACGACATTTCTGGTTTCGATGCGTTTGTGGGGGGATCTCCCCTGAACATAGCGGTGGGCTGCGCAAGATTGGGCCTTAACGCAAGTTTGCTCACCGCTGTGGGCAATGACAAGGTGGGGGAATTTATTTTGAACTTTCTCAACAAAGAAGGAGTGAACACACAGTACATTCCAAAAAAGCCCTCGGCAAGAAGCAGCGCAGTGGTCTTGGGCATTGAGCCACCGGACAAATTTCCTTTGGTCTATTACCGGGACAATGCGGCAGACAGCCAAGTAAACATAGATGACGTGGATGCCGCACACATTCCAGATCATCGCGTTTTGCTCATAAACGGTACCGCCCTGAACATGGAACCTTCCAGAAGCGCTACCTTTTATGCTGCGGAAATAGCCCAAAAAAGCAATGTGGATGTAGTACTGGATTTGGATTTTAGGGCAGACCAATGGCATGATTACCGTGCCTTTGGCATTACCGTGAGGGCGGTCTTGCCCAAAGTAAAAATAGCCATTGGAACGGAAGAGGAAATCTTGGCGGCCACTATGGAGCATGCTTCCCAGGTGACCATTACGCACCAACAGATCTCCGCCCCAACCATTTCGGGAGACATTGATGCATCCATAAAAAGCCTGCTCTCCTCGGGCATTGAAACGCTTATCGTAAAACGGGGAAAGGACGGGGCCAGTGTGCATCAAAAAGATGGTAGCGTTGGGCATGTGCCCGGTTTTCCGGTAGAGGTGCTCAATATACTTGGCGCTGGAGATGCCTTTGCCAGCGGCTTCCTGTATGGCTTATTGCAAGGATGGGATTTGGAAAAAGCCTGTAGAATGGGCAATGCCAGCGGGGCCCATGTCGTGACCCAAAAAGGGTGTGCCAATTTCATGCCCTCTCTGGAACAGTCCTTGGCCTTCATTGAAAGAAACGGTGGATTTTAACTTTTATCGATACAAATGAAAACGAAAAGACTTACCGTGGCACAAGCCACCATCCAATACCTAAAAAACCAATATGTGGAGCGCGATGGCGAACAACAGCAGTTTTTCGCAGGATGTTTCGGTATTTTGGGACACGGCAACGTTGCGGGCATTGGCCAAGCCCTGCACCAAGCCCCTGACTTTCCTTTTTTCGTGTTCAGGAACGAACAGGCCATGGTGCACACAGCTGCTGCCTATGCCAAGGTAAAAAACAGACTTCAGACCTTTGTCTGTACCTCTTCCATTGGCCCCGGGGCCACCAACATGCCCACTGCCGCGGCCGCGGCCACCATAAACAGGATTCCCGTACTGCTCATTCCCGGTGATATTTTTGCAACACGGCAGGTGGCACCCGTTTTACAACAGTTGGAGTCTTCGCAGACACAGGATGTTTCCGTGAACGATTGTTTCAAACCCGTTTCCAAATACTGGGATCGCATCAACAGACCGGAACAGTTGATCACTGCGCTCCCGGAGGTGATGCGGGTGCTTACCTCCCCTGCCAACACGGGTGCGGTTACCCTTAGCATTCCGCAGGACGTGCAGGCCGAAGCCTTTGATTTCCCCTTGGCCATGTTTCAAAAGAAAGTATGGCACATTGGCCGCACCTTACCGGATAGTGGTCTGTTGCAAAAAGCCATACTGCAAATCAAAAACAGCAAAAAACCCCTGATCATTGCCGGGGGCGGGGTAATCTACAGCGGCGCCACGCAAACCCTGAAACAGTTGGTGGAACAAACTGGCATCCCCGTTACCGAAACCTTTGCCGGAAAAGGAGCTCTTGATCATGACAACCCCAACAACCTGGGTGCCGCGGGCGTCACGGGGACCCCGGGATCTATAGCCATGGCAAAAGATGCAGATGTTGTGATAGGCATAGGAACGCGCTACAGTGATTTTACCACCATAAGCAAATCTGCCTTTCAAAATCCAGAGGTAAGCTTCATCAACATCAACATCACCGAATTCGATTCCCACAAGCATGGGGCCGTGCCCTTGGTGGGCGATGCCAAGGCGATTCTTGAACGAATGCACAAGGAGCTGACCAACTTTAAGGTCAATGAGGCCTATCGGAAAAAAGTGGCGGAACTCAATGCCTCATGGGACCGGTACGTATCTGAGGTTTATGAGGAAAAAAATGAGGTCCCCGCTTTTCAGGGAGAGGTCATTGGTGCGGTGAACCAATTCTCGGACCCCAATGACATCATGATCTGTGCGGCGGGAAGCCTGCCCGGCGACCTGCATAAATTATGGCGCACCAAAAATCCCAAGGGATTCCATTTGGAGTATGGCTATTCCTGTATGGGCTACGAAATAGCGGGTGGCCTGGGCGCAAAAATGGCCCAACCCAAAAGTGAGGTGTACGTCTTGGTCGGAGACGGAAGCTATTTGATGATGGCACAGGAAATCGTTACCTCCATCCAAGAAAAACAAAAGCTCACCATAGTACTTTTAAACAATGATGGTTATGCCAGTATCGGCGGGCTTTCGGCCTCTCTTGGAAGCGAAGGCTTTGGTACGTATTACCGCTATCGCAACCAAGGCACCAACCAATTGGACGGGGACATCCTGCCCATAGATTATGCGGCAAACGCCGCCAGTATGGGGGCCCATGTGATCAAGGCCAAAAATGTGAGCGAACTGAAATCCGCACTGGCAGAGGCCAAGACCATTGAGCGTACCGTGCTGATCTATATTGAAACCGATCGTGAGGAAAGGGTCCCAGGATTTGCCTGGTGGGATGTTGCCGTTGCGCAAGTTTCGGAAAAGGAAGGTGTAAGAAAATCCCATAAAGCCTATCTTGAGAACAAAAAGACCCAAAGACACTATTTATAAACCCTGACCATGAGCACTGATCTTACGATCATTATTGCCTCTTTTGTCGCCTTCACGGCGGCTGTGGCCTTTTTTACCTGGTACAGCCTGCGCAAAACCAATTTGGGCTCTTCCAAAGGGTATTTCTTGGGTGGTAGAAGCTTAACCGGCACGGTCATAGCCGGTTCCATGCTGCTTACCAATATTTCCTCGGAACATTTAATAGGCATGAACGGCAACTCATACGTAAACGGGTTCATTGTCATAGCCTGGGAAGTGACCTCTTCCATTGCCCTGGTCATCGCTGCCCTATTTTTTGTGCCGAAATATTTAAAAATGGGACTCACCACCATTCCCCAATTTTTGGAGAACCGCTTTGATGGGGCCACGAGGACCATCGTTTCGGCGGTGCTCATCTTTTCCTTTGTGGTTACCCTTTTGCCCATTGTACTTTACTCTGGGGCATTGGGCATAGAAAGCCTTTTTGGCGTTTCTGAAGTTTTGGGCCTGAGCCAGACCCAAGGCCTCTGGACCACCATTGTCATCATTGGTTGCATTGGTTCGGTTTATGCCATTTTTGGTGGCCTAAAGGCCGTAGCCTACTCAGATACCATTAACGGAATAGGGCTGCTCCTCGGAGGGCTCCTCATCCCCATCTTGGCCCTGATGGCCATTGGGGACAATAATATCGTCACCGGCTTGGTGAAAGTGTACGAATACGCACCGGAAAAGTTCAACGTGATCGGCGCTCCGGGCTCCGTACTGCCCTTTGAGGTGCTCTTCACCGGGCTTATCATAAACCAATTGTATTTCTGGGGAATGAACCAGGCCATAATACAAAGGGCCTTGGGCGCAAAAAACCTGAAAGAAGCACAAAAGGGACTTTTGCTCACCGGACTGTTCAAAATTTTGATTCCCCTGGTCATCATACTGCCAGGGGTCATATGCTATTACTATTTTCAGGAAACCTTTTATGACAAGCAAGATGCCGTATATCCAGAATTGGTAAAACAGGTACTTCCGGTATGGCTCATCGGTTTTTTTGCCGCGGTGATCATGGGGGCCGTATTGAGCACGTTTAATTCCGTCCTCAACTCCGTGGCCACCCTTTTTAGCGTTGACATCGTGAAAAAACACCTCAGCAAGGACATGGCAGATACCAAGCTGGTACGGATTGGGAAGGCGACATCGGCCGTGTTGGCCATAGTGTCCATACTTGCCGCCCCCTTGGTGGCAAACGCACCAGATGGCCTTTACCAGCTGTTGCAAGAACTAAACGGTATTTTTTTCATCCCCATAGCCTCCATTTTATTGGCCGGTTTTTTTATGAAAAAAGTCTCGGCGACCGGCGCAAAGGCGGCCTTGTTCTTCGGGCTTGCCTTTTACATCTTTATGACCTGGGGCTACACCGGTCACGGTATTCATTTTGTGCATCTTTGGGGAATGGAGTTTGTACTTAACGTAATCATTATGTACGGTGTCTCCCATTTTTTTCCAAGGCAGAACATCTATGAAATGAAGGATGTGGGAGCCGTGAACCTAGCGCCCTGGAAATACACCAAGGCCATGTCCATTGGCCTTTGTGCGGCCACCCTACTGATCTATATTCTTTTGGGCACTAATTAAAAACCTAAAACAAGAACTAATGAACGTATTGAAAAATTATATCAATGGAACCTGGCAACAAAGCGGGGCTACGGAGTCGCTTAACGTGGTAAATCCAGCCAACCAGAACGTACTGGCCAAAGTTCCCTTTGGACCAGAAACAATGAAGGATGTCCAGAGCGCAGTGCAATCGGCCCAAAGCGCCTATCTGGAATGGCGCAATGTTCCGGTCATGAAACGGGTTCAGGTATTGTACCATTTAAAGTCCCTCCTCGAAAAAAACAAAGAGGAATTGGCACGGATCATTACACAAGAATCGGGCAAGACCAAGGGAGAATCCTTTGGGGAAATCCAGCGGGCCATAGAAAACGTTGAGGTGGCCTGTGGCACCCCCATGCTCATGGCCGGGGACGTCATTGAAGACATTGCCACGGGAATCGATGAAATGATGGTAAGGCAGCCCCTTGGCGTTACCGCCTGCATTACCCCCTTCAATTTTCCCAGTATGATCGTATTTTGGTTTTTGCCGTACGCCATTGCCACTGGCAACGCCTTTATCGTGAAACCCTCTGAAAAGGTGCCCTTGACGATGGTGAAACTTTTTGAACTCTTCCACGAGCTGGACCTTCCCAAAGGCCTTTTGAGCATGGTGCACGGAGGAAAGGATACTGTTGATGCCCTTTTGGACCACGAACAAATAAAGGCGATCAGCTTTGTTGGCAGCACGCCGGTGGCCAGGTATATCTATGCCAGGGGAACGGCCAATGGAAAAAGGGTTCAGGCCCAAGGAGGCGCCAAAAACCCTATTGTGATCCTTCCCGATGCAGATATTGAAATGTCCACAAAAATAATTGCAGATTCCGTTTATGGCTGTGCCGGACAGCGATGCCTGGCCGCCTCTACCGTAATTACGGTGAACGATGGCAAGGGCGAGGTGAAAGATGCACTCTACGAAAGCGTAAAATCAAGAACAACGGGATATGGATGGGACAACGGCACCGATATGGGGCCCGTGATCACCCCGGAAAGCAAAAAACGCATTGAAGGATTGATACAAAAAGGATTGGACGAAGGCGCCAACCTGCTCATTGATGGCCGGAATGCCAAAGTTTCAGGTTACGAAAAAGGAAATTTCATTGCGCCCACCATTTTGGAAAATGTGGCAACCGACAGGGAATTGATCCGCACCGAGATATTTGGGCCGGTCATGAGCCTATTGGCCATGCAAACCGTAGATGAGGCCCTTTCCTTTGTAAATAGCGGAAACTATGGCAATATGGCCTGCCTCTTCACCGGCAGTGGTGCCAGTGCGCGCAGGTTCCGAAACGAAGCCGATGCGGGCAACATTGGCATCAATATAGGTGTGGCGGCGCCTATGGCCCAGTTTCCGTTCAGTGGTTGGAAAGACAGTTTTTTTGGCGACCTACACGGCCAAGGCAAACACGCCATAGAGTTTTTTACGCAGACCAAGGTCATCATAGAAAGATGGCCCAACATATGGTCCCGCAAATTTTAAGAGCACAATATGATCAAAATAGCAAACGCGCCCTGTTCATGGGGCGCCCTGGAGTTCGATTTGGAGGAGAAAACGCAAGAGATCGGTTTTGAACAGGTCTTGGACGAAATTAAGGAAACCGGTTACATGGGCACTGAACTGGGAGATTGGGGCTATATGCCCACCAAGCCCCAGGCACTCCGGGCCGCCATAGAACAAAGAGGACTGGACCTTCTCGGAGCCTTTGTCCCGGTGGCCCTGGCCAATGGGCACAACCACCAAACGGGCACGGAAAATGCATTGAAGACAGCCAAGCTCATGCACGATGCCGGCTACAAAAAAGCGGTCATAGTGCTGGCAGATGACAACGGTACGGTTCCCGAACGCGTTAAAAACGCCGGCAGGATCACACCAGAAATGGGGTTGAACGATACCCAATGGAACGTTTATGCAAGGGGCGCTGAAACCATAGCCCGGGCCGTGAAGCAGGCCTATGGGATGCGAACGGTATTTCACCATCACTGCGGGGGCTATATTGAAACCCCTGAAGAGATAGACAAACTCCTCTCCTTAACCGACCCCGAGCTTTTGGGACTTTGTTTGGACACGGGACATTATGCCTTTGGCGGGGGCAATCCAGTAACCGCCCTAAAAAAGTATGAGGGCAGAATATGGCACGTTCATTTTAAGGACTTTGCCCCCGAAATCGCAAAAGCATCACAAGCGGCCAAGGGAGATTACTTTGACGCCATAAAACGAGGTGTTTTCTGCGAACTGGGAAAGGGTTCGGTAGATTTTAAACGTATTGTGAAACTACTAAAAGAAAGGAAGTATGCCGATTGGATCGTTGTTGAGCAAGATATCTTGCCGGGCATGGGGGAACCCAAAAAGTGTGCGGGAAGCAATAGGGAATTCATTAAATCATTAGGGCTCTAAAAGAAAAAACGCATGTCAAAATTTAAAATAGCCATTGCAGGCTTGGGAAGAATAGGGAAGATTCATTTAAACAATCTGCTACAGATTCCGGACATTACCGTGGTGGCGGCAACCGATCCAGATGAGGATTGCTTGAGCCACGCCAAAGAGAAGGGAGTACCATTTGTGACCCACAGCTTTCAAAATATGTTGGACTCCACCAAAATTGACGCCATTTTAATATGCTCGCCAACGGATACCCACGCAGACTATGTGGAAACTGCCGCCAAGATGGGCATACATCTGTTTTGCGAAAAGCCTTTGGACCTCTCCGTAAAGAGGGTGGTGGAGGTCTTGGAAGTGGTGAAGGCAAACAATGTGAAGTTGATGTTGGGTTTCAACCGAAGGTTCGACAAGGAATTCAGAAAGGTAAAGGAACTGGTAAAAAACGATGCCGTGGGGCAACCGCACCTGGTAAAAATCACGAGTCGCGATCCCGGCGCACCGCCCATTGGGTACATTGAAACATCGGGGGGCTTGTTTTTGGACATGACCATTCATGATTTTGACATGGCCCGTTTTGTGGTGGACAATGAGATCACCGAGGTCTATGCCAAGGGAACCGTTCTGGTGAACCCCGAAATAGGGGCTGCCGGGGACATTGATACCGCAGTGGTCACCATGACCTATACAGATGGCAGTATGGCCGTCATAGACAACAGCAGGGAGGCAGCCTATGGATATGATCAACGCGTGGAGGTGTTTGGTTCCAAAGGAATGGTACAGTCCAACAACAATTTCCATGATTCACACAAACTCTACAATAAAACGGGGATACATGCCGCCCTACCGCTGCATTTTTTCCTTGAGCGTTACCAAGAAGCCTACAAAACAGAAATACAGGACTTTGTCAAGGCCCTTTACAACGGTAGCAACATGCCCGTAAATGGGGATGACGGTTTAAAATCCCTAAAAATTGCCTTGGCCGCCCTAAAGTCAGTACAAGAAGGGCGTCCGGTTAAAATAGCCGAAATCCAATAACAAAGGCACCTTTTTCCAAGAGCCTGCATTCCAAAAAAAAATGGTAAAGCATCCTATCATGCTCCTTCTGTTTTCCTTAATGTTCCCTATCCCGGGCACCGCTCAGGGAACCATTGGCATAAAGGCGATGTCCTTTAACGTGCGCTATGACAATCCCGATGACGGGAAACAAAACTGGCACCACAGAAAGGAGAACATAGTTGGGATGGTGGGCTTTTATGATCCGGACATCATCGGTATGCAAGAGGTGCTGGTACATCAGCGAGATTATCTAAAAACCCATCTTAAAAAGTACGGTGTTATTGGGGTGGGCAGGGAAGACGGGAAGGAAAAAGGGGAGTTTTCCCCCATATTTTACAAGAAAGATAGATTTGAGCTGCTCATGAGCAATACCTTTTGGTTGAGCGAAACCCCAAATAAGGTAAGCATAGGCTGGGATGCGGCCCTGGAACGGATTGTTACCTGGGCAAAATTCAAGGAAAGGGCCACCGGAAAAGTCTTTTTTTTCATGAATACCCATTTTGACCATAAGGGAGAATTGGCCCGTTTGGAAAGTTCCAAATTATTGAAAGAAAAGTCAATGGCACTGGCAAGTGCCCTTCCATTGGTCATCACGGGAGATTTTAACCTGGTTCCCACATCCAAGGGCATACAGCTCTTAACAGCACCCAATGGGGAGAACACGGTGGTGAACAGCAAAGATGTGGCTGCCTTGACCTATGGCCCCGACTGGACCAGCTGTGGCTTTGACCATAGACCGTACAAGGATAGAGAAACCATTGATTATGTCTTTGTGAGAGGCGTTAAAGCCGTGAAAAAGCACGCTGTTCTGGCAGAGACTTTGGAAGATATTTTTTTATCCGACCATTGTCCCGTCCTGGTCGAGATAGAGTTGTAAGCCCCTTACCCGTGGCAATTTCACCAGTGCTGCCCTATGGCCTTGGTTGGTTGCGCAACGATTGCAATTTGCCCGTATTAAAATCTATTTCAAAATCGTTGGAGGGGGCATCATTGACAAACTTCTCCAAAATGGTCATGAACCAACGTACTTGATCCATAAAAAGGTCCGCTTGGTACGTTTGTTCACCGGCCAAAAAAGAGTTTGCCAAGAATTTATACTCCTCAAGGCGCTCCCCACCAATGTCCCTATGGCTCAAGCCATCGCCATTTCTTAATCTGTACAAGTCAAAAATAAGCTCCTCTCCCGTCCAATCCCCAAAAGTTTCCAGGTTCATTTTATGGGCTTCCAGCACTTTCCCGGTGCTTGAGCCTACTCTTGGGTTGTGGGTTCCTTTAGTTCCCAGCCCATTAAGTATGTTTTTATAGTCGTTTATGTCCTCGGTTTTGGAAAGCGCCAAAAGCTCTTTTCCCGTGGCCCGCTGAAACAAGGATACAAATGATTTGGGCCATTCAGAGGGCAGGAATCGCAGTCTTACCAACTCCTTCAAATGGGCATTCATAAATTGGCCGTACGTTTCTGAGGATAGTATGGCTTTGTCCCAAAGAGCATTTTGTCCATTTTTTTCCAAAAAATCGTGTTCCTGTTCATAGAGGCCAAAAAACTCATTGAAACGGGGCACGGTGTCCAGCAATACCGTCTCTATCTTAAAAACATCGTTCCCCTTCACGGTAACCACCTTATAGGCGGCGGCATAGGCGGCCAAAGAGGGCACTTGCACATTTACCAGGATTTGGCTCCCTTCCGTGGTATGGATGCCCGTGTCATTTAAATGCATATGCCCCCCAAAATGCAGCTTTAGCCCCAAGGAAGAAAACAGGTCCGCTACCTCTTTTTTGGGAACACGCTTGTTTTGCATCCTCCCGCCCTGCAATAACTTGCCAATATCCGGTGCCGCTCCATTGGTAAAATCCACCATGGGGTAGTGACTGAATGCAATGAGTGTTTTCCCGTGGGCCTTGGCCTCTTTTACCACCTTGGCCACCCAATCCAACAGATAACGTTTATGGGTAAGTAAATTGTCCAGTCCCAAACCGTTGTTTGGATAGTCCAAAAGGGCGGGATCTACCTGTGGCCCGTTTTTCTCTCGTTCAATGTAGGTATTGGCATCCAGGGACAAAAGCCAAAGTCCCTCCATGGGCTCAACCAGGTAGCTAAGGTCTGGTATGGGCAAATCGTCTGGTGCCATTGAAATGGCCCTATCCGTCAGGGAGGCGCTTTCCGAGGCCTTTTTAAAATCATAGTCCCCATAGCCGTAGGGGGCAAAAGGGGACGACCAATAGTTATGCTCTGGCTTGGGATAAAACCCATGATCCCCCAAGATCTCGACTATGCCCCGGTATCCCAAATTTTTAAGGTCTTTTGAGATGACCACGGGATGCTCATGCCCGGAATCCGAAACGTGAATGTCCGCTTCCGAAAAAATGGGCTGCTTCTTTCCACCTTTTCCCAAAAAATCCGCTTTGCCATCATTGCGGGCAAAGGGTTGTATCACGTCATGGTTCCCCGTGGCCAAGAAGAAGGAGAGGGAGTGCTTTTTGGAATAATGGGACAAAATGTCTTTGAAGCCCCTTAGATGAAGGGGTTGGCCATCATCCGAAAAATCTCCGGGCACAATCACATATTTTATGTCCCGCGCCACAATATCATCCAAGGCGGCCAAAAAAGCAAAGTAGTTCTCGTTGAAAATTCTTGTGGATCGCAGTTGACTCCCCATGGTACGGATCAGGGCATATTGGTCATTGGCAGGGTTCAATACGCCCCTATATTTGGTGTCTTGCAACTCCCCGTAAACATCCTGTAAGTGAATGTCCGCAAGCACGGCCAGCCGCACATCCGAAGACACCAATTCTTTTTTTGTGCCACAGGAAGCCACTGAACAGAGCAGTAAACAGAAAATAAGGCCACTTCTAAAAGTACACATATACAATAATCATGTTCAGGGAAAAGAACCATTTAAAGATAAGGCATGGAAAAGTTAAAAAGCATCGGGCCATGCAAAGGTTTGCAAAACCCGCCACGATTTCTTTGTTTACGATTGCCATTGAGAATAACAGGAAGAGCATCGCCTTCCACGGTCCAGTACCGAGTTGCCAGAGGCCATTCCGCTTTTCAACCTAAAACAATCACGCTTCGCCATTGATCAATATGTTATCTAAGGTCGTTGGTTCTCACTTTTTCAAGTTTGCGCAGCAACCTACCTTGCAATTTTGCCAAGCGTTTTGCACAACGGGGATCAACGGCCAAATTGGTGTACTGCTTGGGGTCGCGCTTCATATGGTAAAGCTCCGCCCCCCCAGAGCCGTCTTCGTTGTACTGAATGTAGGCCCATTTTCTTGTTCTAACCAAAAAGGACCTCCCTCCTTGGGACACCGAAAAGGCCATGTTCCTTATTTTGCTGCGGGGGCGCTTCATGATTTTCACCAGGCTCTTGCCCTGAACGTTGTTGGGCACCTCCAAGCCAGCCAACTCCGCTACCGTGGGGTACAAGTCCAAGAGCTCGGCAAAGGAATGGGTCACGGCAGGGGCAACACCAGGGGCCTTGATGATCAACGGCACCCGAACCGATTCCTCATGCAGGCTCACCTTCATCCAAAACCGGTGCTCTCCCAAATGAAAGCCGTGATCCGAGGTGAAAACGATCAAGGTACGTTCTTCCAGACCCTCTTCCTTAAGGGTTGCCAATATCTTGCCCACCTGGGCATCCATATATGCCACGGAAGCATAGTAACCGGCTATGGCCTTTTGTTCCTGTACCGCTGTCATCTTGGCGTTGTCGCTCGTAACATAATTGATGCCCCGTTCGGGAATATCATCCCAATCCCCTGGCCACTGGGGAGGTCTCTCAATGTTTTCGTGTGGATAGGGCAAAAAGTACTTTTTTGGCGCCACAAAGGGCACGTGGGGCCTTACCAGGCCCACGGCCAAAAAGAAAGGCCGGTGCTTGTTCTCCCGGATCAGCGCACTGGCCTTCAATGCGGTTTTTCCATCTGAGTGAACCGTATCGCCTCCGTCTGCCTTTACAATGGTCATTACGTTTCCTCCTTTTCTGGTCAACGTATTGTCCGGGTTGCCCTGTACGAGTTCGGCCTCACCGGCCGCCGTCCATTCCGGTCCCTGACTGTTAAAACGTTCTGTCCACGAGGCGGGATCGTCCTTGCCATGGCCTCCCGACTCAATGTCCTTGGGCACGGCCATATGGTAAATTTTGCTTACCCGGGCCGTATGGTAGCCGTTGTCCTTAAAGTGCTGGGGCCACGATTTTCGGTTAGGCCCCACCGCTTCCCTCCCGCTTACATACCCATAGGTCTTGGTGGCACTGGGATAGTATCCGAACATCATGGAGGCCCGGGACGGCCCACAAACGGGATATTGGGAGTAGGCCCGGGTAAAGCGGATGCCCTCCCGGGCCAGTTGATCAATATTGGGGGTTTGGCAGGCCGCGTTGCCATAAGAGGAAACGGCCTCAGCCGTAAGATCGTCCGCAATAAGGAACAGCACGTTCAAGGGTCTCTTTTCTTGCGCCCAAAGTGCGGCGGAAAAGAGCGTGAGAAAAAGCAAGACCCAACGTTTCATACGCTTCATACGTTTAAATATTCTTAATTATATAAAAGCTAATTAAAAAATTGAGCATCCCGTGCCTGCAGGACAACCGCTACGCTCTCATAATAAAATTTTTAAACATCGCACTTTGCAACGTAATTTTTAAAATTTCTTAATGCTCGTTTCATCTGATACTGATTTTTGCTTTTTATTGGTGACATGCAACAGTGATGTTATCATGCCACTCTGTTACTCCCCTTTTAGAGTTGGCTGTTCCATGGTGTTTCCGTTATCACTTTAAACGTTGTCCACCTTTGAGCCCTTCTTGCCTCAACTTTTCATGGGTCACGTGGTGTACTCTACGGGCCTAAGGGCACTATTTGGTTGGGCCAGGGGCAGACGGCCATCAAAGTTACGCCTGGCGCGCTCGCTATTTTTTCCACCATCCGAAAGTCTAGGAAAAGCAGGGCAAAGTCCTCCCCAATTTAAAGCTTGGTCATGGTTTCACTTCATAGATATGTACTCCGTTGGCATCCAGCACAAAGGGCCGAAGCGCTCCGTTGGCCTTTAGGGTGCCCTTGGCAAAGGGCTTACCGCTAATGCGGGCCTTGCCCAGCCTGCCATTGTCCCATTCCATATTTACCGTAAAACCGCCACGGGCCTTTAATCCGGTCACTTTTCCCTTGGGCCAGGCCGTTGGTAGGGCGGGCAACAGTTCCAACACCCCGGCCTGTGACTGCAACAATAGCTCCACCATCCCTGAGGCACCTCCCATATTGCCATCCAATTGAAATGGGGGATGCGCGCAAAGCAGGTTGGGATAGGTGCCGCCCGCGGTGGTCATGTTCACGCTGGTGTCCGTAACCGGCTTTAACAGCTGCCCCAACATCTTATGGGCCCGGTCCCCATTGTTTAGGCGTGCCCAAAAGTTCATTTTCCAGGCCCGGGACCACCCGGTGCCATCGTCTCCACGTGCATTGAGGGTTACCCGCGCGGCCTCTGCCAGTTCCGGGGTTTTGGTGGTGGAGATCTGGTTGCCCGGATGTAGGGCGAACAAGTGGGAAATATGCCGGTGTTGGTTCTTTGGATCGTCCACATCCTCGGCCCATTCCTGCAACTGCCCCCAAGACCCCACTTGTGGGGGCAAGATGGCATCCCGGGTCTCCTTTGCACTGCGGGTAAAGGCATCTTCAATGCCCAAAACCTCGGCCGCCTTTATACAGTTGTTCAACAGGTCCCAGGCAATTTGGTGGTCCATTGAAGCCCCCTTGGAAATACCACCGTGCTCTGGCGAATACGATGGCATGGACACCAATTGCCCTTCTCCGTTGTCCACAAGATAGTCTATCCAAAAAAGGGCGGCCTCCCGCATAATGGGGTAGCCCCTGGTCCTAAGAAAATCCATATCCTGCGTAAAATCATAGTGGTCCCAGAGATGCTGTGAAAACCAGGCGGCCCCGGCGGGGAAAAAGCCCCATGGAATTCCCCAGCCCGTGGAGGTAAAGCCGTAGGCGTTGGTCATGGTGTTTGTCATCCATCCCCGAACGCCAAAAAATTCCTTTGCAGCAACCTTTCCCGGGACCACCAAACTTTCAATGAAGTCCAAAAAAGGGAGATGGCACTCAGAAAGATTGGTGAGCTCTGCGGGCCAGTAGATCATTTCAAGGTTGATGTTGCTGTGGTAATCTGCCGCCCACGGGGGGTTGGTGCTGTTGTTCCATTTTCCCTGTAAGTGCATGGACATGGTGTTGGGACGGCTGCCCGCAATCATCAAATAGCGCGCATATTGGAAGTACAGCACTTCAAGCCCCAAGTCTTGGGATCCTTGGTTATAGGCTTGCAAACGCGCATTGGTGGGCAGGTCAGACGCGCCAGATCCATCAAGATAAAGGCTTACCCGATCAAACAACTGGCCATGGTCCCGCAGGTGTTCCGCATAAAGATCGGTGTAGCTCCTTCCCTGCCATTGCTGCATGGTCCTTTGGTTCTTTTCCTTAAAGTCGGTGCCGCGGTAGTGGGGAAACCTGGGCGCGTAGGCCGTGGCCGCAGTGTGCACCATGATCAGGTCTTTTGCACCGTTCACGTACACCACCCCTTCTTCATAACGCAGCTCCCCATCCGACAGGTGAAAGGAAATGAGGTTTTCAAAAGGCATGGCGTTGTCTGCCACCTCCCCAACAAAGGAATACACCCCGTCCTTAAAGGTCTGAGCGGTGGTGATATGCGGACTTTTCAATTGAATTTCATAATTGGTCCGGACGGAACTTTCAAACCGATACACCAGGGCATTGCTCGGGTAGTTCCCAAAAAAGGTACGGCGGTAACGCTCCCCGTTTACCGTATAGCCCACCTGCCCCAGTGCTTTTTCAATGTTCAGGCTTCGGCGGTATTCCTTTACCGGGCCGGAATGGTCCACTTGCACAAAAATATCGGCCATGGTCTGCTGCGCTCCGTAATCCCCGAAATCGGCATTGTACCTCTCGCCACGGTCAATGACCCCGGTAAACTCAGCTTTTATTAGGGCATCGGCAGCTTCCATCTTGCCCTCGCGCAAAAGTTTGCGCACTTTTGGGAGATGCTGGTGCGCTCCCCTTCTAACCCCAAAATCATGCTCCGCATTGCTGCCGGGACCACCGGACCATAGCGTACCTTCTGAGAACTGTATCTGCTCCTGGTCCACGCCGCCAAAGAACATCGCGCCCAAATACCCGTTGCCAAAGGGCAAGGCCTGCGTCATCCAATCCGTGGCCGGTGCCGTGTACCAAAGTTCCAATTCCCGGCCGTCCTGTCCCCGTCCCAACCAAACACAAGACATGCACCACAGAAATACAAAGAGCCCTTTGCCGGGAAGACATCCATTTAAAATGGGCAATACCTCAACAATACGGGCGCCACGGGCAAACCATTCCTTCATACCATCACGATTAAAAACCTTTGGCACTGCGCTTGTATTGCCACGGCTACGTGGAACAGAACAAGTGCCCAAGACATCCATAAATCTACCATCCCCTGGGCAGGTCAAGGATAAATGTACAAAAAGGAAAAATCAAAACGGCGGGTGCCACGTACTTTTGGAAAATGATGACAGGCATTGGAAGTTCTTAGGGAAACCTGGGCGAAAACACAAAAAAAGGATTGCAATACCATTTCCCAATTTAAAATTGGCCGATAAATGGTTTCTTTTTACGCCCTACTTCAAAATAAAAATAGGCCGTAGCTGTGCTATGCCCGATTTTTCTTTTTCTCGGGCCAAAAAAACAGTTCAATGTCCATCGCTGCATCTCAAAACAGAACCGGTATAAGGCCCTTGGTCCGGACAGACCAGACCAAACCGTTGTTCCTTATTCACAATGATCAAAGCGTCAGATGCCCATACCCCCAAAACCACCTTATTGTGTGTCCAAGGGTGTCTCCCCGGCCCTCTTAGCCTTTTAAGATCTTGGCCTTTTCAATGTTAAATTCCTCTTGGGTAAGCACCCCCATATCCAACAGCTCCTTTAGGTCCATCAGGGCCTTTTTCTTATCGGCCATGGTGGTATTTGGGGCTGCTTCGGTTTCCTTTGGTGAGGCAGATGGCGTGGGTTTTACCGAAGCGGGAACGGCGGCCCCTTTGGTTGCCAGGATAAATTCGGTGATCTCATTGAATCCCCTGATATTGGAGTAATCGATGGCCAATTGCTCCTTGGCGTTCACCACGGAGACGTTGGCGCCTTGTTGCAGCAAAAACTGCACCACGTCCTTTTTACCGTTGGCCGCGGCATAGTGCAAGGGTGTATTCCCGCTCTCGTCCTGGACGTCCACTTCGGCCCCGGCCTCCAACAGCAATTTTACCATGCTCAAATGACCGCTCTTGGTGGCCACGTGGAGCAGGCTTTCACCGCCCAGGGTGTTGGACACCCCCAGGGAATAACCCGCCGTAACGGAAATATCATTGGCAGATTCCACCCAGTCCAGGTATGCGTGCATGCTACTTTCATTCCCGGACACGGGCTTCCCATAGTTTACGTCCACGCCGTGCTCCAAAAAGAGTTTTACGATCTCTTTCTGGTTGGCCGAACAGGCGTACCAGATGGGGGAAAGACCATTTTTGCCCGAGACCAACATATCGGCACCACGATCGGCCAATAGTTTAATGAGCATGCGGTTGCCGGAGTAACAGGCGATCAATAGTGGACTCTCCTCGGCATGGTTCACATGGTTTACCTGGGCCCCATGGTCCAACAACAGTTCCACCATGGGCTTGTCCTTGTTCTTGGTGGCCAACAACAAAGGGGTGTTCCCTTGTTTGTCGGTTGCCGCAATGTCCGCTCCTTTGTCCAGGAGCAAGGTCACCACCTTTCGGTTTCGGTTGGAAGCGGCCAGCAACAATGGGGTCTGGGCCTCGTTGTTCTCCAGGTCCACCGCCATGCCACCGTCCAAGAGCCGCTCCATGACCTCCACTTGCCCGTTCACGGCCAAGAGGTGCAAGAGGCCATTGCCCTTGTAGTCATTGATATTGGTCTTTGCACCCTGTTCCAAAAGATAGAGGGCGGTCTGCTTCTGTTTTTGCAGACAGGCAAAATAAAACGGGGTTTCGCCCTGGTGGTCTTCATAGTCCAGGGCGGCACCCTCTGCAATGAGCATTTTGCAGATATCCAGATAGCCGCGGTGCGCCGCATAGTGCAGGGCGGTACGTCCTTTTTCATCGGTGTAGGTAACATCCACCTCCTTGTTCTTCAACAAGATTTCGGCAATTTTTCGTTTTCCGCCCTCACAGGCAATTATAAATGACATGGACATCTTCTATCTGTTTTTTTAGGTTATTTCCCGGCCACCAAAAGGGCCACCGTCTTTGCTTTTAAATTGTCCGTGGAAGCGATCATCATGGCCGTTTCCTCGTTGGCGTTGGTCATGGAGGGATCGGCACCGGCCTCCAGCAACATTTTTACGTTCCGGTACACTTCTTTGGCCCTCTTGTCCTCGTTCATGGTAAAACGACCACAGATTTTGTGCAGTAGGGTGTTGCCCGCATCATCTTGATGGTTCACTTCAAAACCGCTGGCGGCAATGACCACTTTGAGCAGCTCGGGACCTGTGTCCACCAAGGCATCCATCGCGGTAACCGGCTGCCCGCGATCGGTACTGGTGGCGTATAGGTCCGCACCATCCTCCAACAACAATTGCAACAATTCAGGGCCACAGCCCATTTTGATGGTTTGGAACAACAGTGCCTCTCCGGCGGTGGTCCTTTGGTCAAATTCCGGGGTGGCGTACTCCCGCATCAGCTTGTACTTTTCCAGGTCTATGGCATTGGCCACGGCATGGTAGAAGGGAGATACCCCTTTGGCATCCTGTACATTGGGGTCTGCGCCATTTTCCAACAACCACTTTATGTATTCCATCCGGTGCTCCCTTACAGCGATGTGCAGCGGCGTTTCCTTGGCCACATTGGCTTTCTCCAAATCTACCCCTTGCTCGTACATCAGCTCCAAATAGGCCAGCCCCAGATCGTACTTCCGGGTATATTTTTTAACAATGGCGTGCACCAGGTTCCCTTCTGAGCGATCAATGATGTTTACGTCACAACCATGGTGCACCATGGCGCGTACCACCTCGATCGGTGTCTCATGTTCCAGGGCCAGGCCCAAGAACGACTTCCCTTCCAGCTCATCGTTAAGATTTTGCACCCTTGGTACAAAGCTGTCCAAAAAGGAAAGGGATTCGGCGTCCGTGCCCAGGTTCTTGACAAGGCTCATGAAAATGGTCTTGTTAAAACTGTCGTGCTCATAGATATCCATTTCAATGGCACCGCTCTCCACAAGCGCCTCTATGACATCAAAGGCCCTTTCCCGCAGCAGGGAATCATAAATGCCCGTAACATGGTAGTCCCTTAGCCCTTCAAAAGGGTCACTTTCCGTCTGCACGATGTTAACGGCTTTCTCAAAATCCTTGGCGCGTATGGCTTCTTGTAAGGTCATCCGATCTTGGTTTTTTGCATTATTGAACAACGATAAAAAAGAGCGGTTATTACGCCCCTTCTTCCTTTGTTTACAAAATTGCATGTTCTCCTCCGCAGCCACCACCCCCAAAATGGTGAAACGGCATATCCCCATAAACAGGGGGCTTCTAAAAAACCCGTTCAACATCAGAAATAAGATCTTGAAAAAGAAATTATCATCCCATAAAAAAAATTTCGCATACCGTAGCCCCCAAAGAAGGCACAAGCCGGTCCTCCTTGTCTTTGCCCTTAATAATAGGTTAGTCATCGCCCAATTCTTATGGACTCGTTTTTTTTAGGTTGATGGTCTGCTGTGGGGTAAATTATACGCTCTTTCAAAACCCTGCCCCTTGCACCGCCGTCCTTTGTGCCCCTGCCCAAAAAGAGGTGACAATAGTGCGATGCCCAGGCCATACTATGTGACTTAGGTCACTGCATTCCAATACGGAAAGGATTACCTTTGCCTTGAACATAAAAAATAAACGGACATGAAGAATTTAGTGGGAATTGATAGGGGAAAAGCGGAAAAACTGGTAACGGAACTGAACATACTTTTGGCCGATTACGAGATTTTCTACCAGAACTTGAGGGGCCTGCACTGGAACATAAAAGGAAGGGAATTTTTTGAGCTGCACGGAAAGTTCGAAGAGTTCTACCAAGATGCCTTTGTAAAGATCGATGAGATTGCCGAACGCGTCCTGACCCTGGAAGGCGAGCCTTTGCACACCTATACGGACTATTTGAAAACGGCCGAGATCTCCGAGGTAAAAAACATAACCGATGGCATCAAGGGCGTAAAGGTGATCGTGGACAATTTTAGCACCCTTGTGGTCAAGGAACGCGACATCCTTAGCCTTGCCGCCGATGCGGATGATGAAGGAACGGTTAGCCTAATGAGCGATTATATTTCCGAGACCGAAAAGACCCTGTGGATGCTGAACTCCTACCTAAGGTAATATCCAATTGCCAGATTTTGGGAGTTGCCACAGTGGTGCGGAATCCCTGTGAACATCTTATTAAAACATCACCAAAGCCCTGGGATCTACCGCAGGGCTTTGGTGTTTTTGCACCAAGGCCTGTTGGGCCCACACCAAGGCCAAAATGCAGGCCCAAATTGGGGATGGGGCGAAAACTTTTAAAACCATTTACACCGGGTGATTGAAGCCTTTGTTCAGGGCCCATGGCTACCTTCCAACGGTTGGGAACTGCCCGGCCATGCGGTCGGCAAAGGCATCGACCTTTTTCCAATCGGTGTAAATGATGGGGGCCTTCGTCTTTGTGGGACCGCCGGTGAGCTTCATGATCAATTTGATCATAAAGCGATCAAACCAAGGGTAGGCGGCATAATCCAATTTACCGGCAAAAACCTCCATAAGCTTGGGTCGCCAATTGGTCTTTTTAAGAAATTTGAGCATGTAGGGGTTGGTCTCTGGCGTGTTCTTGTTCTCCTTACGGGCCACTAGGTTCACCGAGAAGAAGGCGGTGTCCATACCCTCCAGCACTGTTTTGTTCTTGCGAATGAATTCCGTGGTCTTCCTACAGTGAATGCCGTAGCGGATGCTGGCCCCGATGATCAACGCATCCAAATGGGCCATATCCCCTTTAAAACCGTCCAAGGGAGACAGCAACACTTCCTTTCCCCGTTCCCTGAGGCGCATGGCCATACGCTCTGAAATCTCTTGGGTCTGCCCGTCTATGGTGGCATAGACAATAGCCATACGCTGCTGCTTCATCCCTGTATTATGGTCTTTACGTTTTTCTTTTAGCCCCAAATCCACCCCAGTTCATTTTACCTTCCCCCTTATGGCATCGTCCCAAAACCGCACCATCAGAACCCTTTTTATTGGGCGTATGGTCTTTTGCGGAGCGCCTCTCCGGTGTTATGGGTTAAGATTTTATCCGTTGCCAACCGCCGGTGTTGGGCCAAAGTACGAATTTAGGCAATAATGCAGAGACCCTGCACACCACTAAAAAAATGGCCATGGCATCCCAAAAAACGTCCCCATCCCAAAAATTCTCCCAACAAGTGGTTCAGGCCACGGGCATTGTGTTCCTTATGGGGCTTTTGGTTCTTTTGTTGATCTTTGGGTTCCGGGTGGTGCTCTATATTTTGGCCGGCGTGCTGGTGGCGGCGTTCTTTACCGGAATTGCCCAATTTATACGGGACAGGACACCCGTGGGGCGCAACTGGGGCCTGGTGCTGGCCGTGGTCTTGGTACTGGGTGTTGCCACGGGCACGGGCTTCTTGCTGGCCCCGAGCATAGACCGGCAAGTGGCCTCCCTTAAAGAACAGCTTCCGGAGGCGGCCAATAAAACCTTGTCCCAACTAAAATCCAGCCAAGTGGGCGGCTTTTTGGTAGCACGTGCCCAGGAAGTGGAGCTGCAGCCCAAAAGATCTCAGGTAACCTCTTTTTTTGGATCGGTTTTCGGCTTTTTCAGCACGGCCTATATTGTTCTCTTTTTGGGGTTTTTCTTCATGATAGACCCTGGGGCCTATCGGGATGGCCTGGTGCGCTTGTTTCCAAAGGACAAAAGGGACCGTACCAAGGAAATCTTGACGGTCATGGGGCAGACCCTTCGCAAATGGCTGCTGGGCAAGTTGTTGTCCATGGCGATCGTGGGCGTGCTCTCGGGCATAGGGCTCACCATCTTGGGCGTTCCCCTGGCCCTTACCCTGGCCCTCTTTGCGGCACTCATAAGCTTTGTGCCCAACTTTGGCCCCCTCCTGGCCCTTTTGCCCGCCTTCCTCCTGGGCTATACGGTGGATCCCCTTACCGGACTTTACGTGGTGCTCCTGTACGCCGGCATCCAGGCCATTGAGAGCAATGTGCTCACGCCATTGATACAAAAGGAAATGATTTCCTTTCCCATGGCCATGGTGCTCATTGCACAAGTGGTGCTGGGAATCTTCACTGGAGTACTGGGCGTGATCTTGGCCGTGCCCCTGGTGGCCGTGATCATGGTTTTGGTAAAAATGGCGTACATACAAGATGTGCTCCACGACGATGACCTGGACATTGCCGCATCGGGACAGGAAGACTAGCTCAGCGGCACGATCTCCAAGTTGACAAGTATTTTGGGTGGGTGGACCCAGCGATCACCTACCTAGACCCTCTTCAGGACTTTATGGTCGTTCCCGCGGCATCGGCCTTGTTTATTTTCTCTTGGGCCCATTCCTTTTCCTCGGTACTGGCCTCCAGGGCTTCTTGCTGCCATTGCATCCGGGGCGTGTAGTTCAGTTTAATGTATATGGGAAAGTGATCCGAACCCATGTGGGGTTCCCTACTCATGGACACCAAGGTAAAATCATCACTGTGAAAAACGTGGTCCAGGGGCCAGCGCATCAAAGGATGGTTGGCATTATAGGTGTTAAAGAAGCCCCGACCACGCCGGGGATCCATTAATTTGCTCATCTTTTGGAACAATTTGGTGGTACGGGACCAGGCCACATCGTTCAGGTCGCCAAACACCAAGGTGAGCTTTGGTTCCTCCGGGATTTCCTGCCCCACCAACAAAAGTTCTGCATCGCGGTTGGTGGATGTCTTGCTCTCCGTAGGGCTCGGCGGCCGCGGGTGTAGGCAATGTATGGTGGCCATTTTGCCGTTGGGGAGCTCTATCTTGGCGTGTATGGAGGGAATATCATCTACCACCAAATAACGGACGGAAACGTCCCGCAGCGGTAATTTGGAATAAAGGTGCATGCCGTAGAGGTTGTCTTGGGGAATCTTTACGGCATGTTCATAGTCCCGCTCCAAAGGGGCCAGGGCACGTTCCCACTTTTTGTCGGTTTCCAGGGCGAGCACCACATCTGGCTTTTTCCTGCCAATAATGGCCAGCAGCTTTTCATATTGATCGTTGGGCGTAAGTACATTGCTGATGAGGATGGAGATCATATCGCCCCCGGAATCTCCCGCGTACTGCACCACCTGTTTTTTGCTCAGTGGGGTATAGGGATAAATGAGGTACAGTTGATGCCCCAGTGCAAGAAGCATGGCCCCCATCAATATAAAATGATGGGCTTGATCAAAAGGATAGACCACTAGGGCCAGGACCACATTTATGGCAATCAGGACCGAAATCTGTATCCTGGGAAAATCAAAGCCCCGTATCCACCACACGTCCATTCTAGTGCGGGAGGCCATGCTTGGCAGGCACACCAAAACATTGCATACAACAACCAAAATCGTGACCACATCCATTGCGTTGGTGTTTTACATTGCATTTAACCATTTCCAGAGCACTACTTTCAAGGCCCCTGCAAACGGGGCAATGAGGTAATTTTTAACGATAGGGCAACGGCTAAAAGAAGCCGGTCAATTGCTCTCGATCACGGCGCCATCTTCGCGGTACAGACGTATCTCCCCGTCCAGCAAAAGGGCCAGAACGGTCATGTTCCGATCCAGAACATGCTCGGGCAATGAAATGTACTTGATCCCGGGATACTGGCTCCAATAGACCTTTCCCACCACCTTGTGAGACAATTTGGTGCCCTCTCCCACCACCCAGATGCGGTGGATGTCATTTTTAAGCCCTCGCAGCACCACCTCACCGTTGGCATTGCCCTTTACAAAGAGATAGAGTATCTTTTTGTCCTTGGAGAGGGTGCTGGCCCCATAAAAATGTTCCTTGGGAATCCCGGCCACGGTGCCGTAAATGGCCTCTTTGTGCTTGTTTGTCCACCGGCCCAGACCTTGTAGCAGTTCCTCTTGCTCCTTGGGCAAGCTACCATCTCCCTTGGGGCCAATGCCCAACAAGAGGTTGCCCCCATTGCCCATGACATCGGTAAAAATGCCAATGAGCTGGTCCAGGCTCTTATAGTCCTTATCGTTCTTTTGGTAGCCCCAGGAGTTGTTCATGGTCATGCAGAGTTCCCAGTAAGGGTTTTTGGGGCGGGTTATGGGCATTCCTTGTTCCGGGGTGTCGTAATCGCCCTCGTCCTTCAACCTGGAATTCAACAGCGCCATGGGGTTGTGGTCCAAGAGCATCTTGCGCACCTTTGGTGCCTGCCAAGCTTCGGAGGGGTGTTCCCAATCGCCATCGAACCAATAGAGGTCCGGATCGTAACGCTGGGAAAGTTCCTTGAGCTGGCCTTGGTAATCGTCAAGGAATTTTTGCCATCTCTTCGGGGCCTCCGCAATGGTGTAGCGCAAGGAATCGCGGGTAAAATGGGTATAATCGGGGTGGGACCAATCTGGCAAGGAGTAATAGATGCCCACTTTGAGCCCTTCCTTGCGCAGGGCACTGACAAAGGGCGAAAGCACATCTTTTTTGGCGGCGGCATGGCGTACGGCGTTGAAATTGCCAAATTTTGAATCCCAGAGCGCAAACCCCTCGTGATGCTTGGACGTGATCACGGCGTACTTGGCCCCACTTTCCTTGATCAACGACACCCATTGCCCGGGATCGTAGTTTTTGGCCGTAAAGCCCTTGGTCTGTTTTAGATAATCCTTATGGGAAATGTAGCCGTTGAAAAAGGACCAAGATTCATCAATGCCATTCACCGAGTACAGCCCCCAGTGGATAAAAATGCCCAATTTGGCATCCTTGAACCACTGCATTTTTTGGGCCTTATCCAGTGGGACATCAACCTTCTGACCAAAAACAACCGTGCTGCACAGGAGTACCCATACCATTCCCAAATTTTTCATCTTCTTCCACTTTAAAAATCATCGGCCTACCCCACCCCAACTGCGAGGCTTCCATAAAAAAAAACCGCTATCCCAGGTTACTTTTCCGGTAGTTTAAAAATCCGCTCCATCAACTGCCATTTGCTGTTGGGAGGGGCCGTGGGCAGCGCCTGTTGATAGGTCCACATTAACCGTTCCCATTTCTGTACCTTGGCATTGGTGGCATCGGCACTTGCCTTGGCCCCAAAAGAAAAATGCGGCGCGGTGTCCATGATCATAAAGAGCCGGTTGGCCACCAGGTAAATCTCCATATCCACGATGCCCGAATCCATGATACTGGCAATGATCTCCGGCCAGACCTTCTTGTGATGGGCCCGGTACTTGTCCACAAGCTGGGCATCGTCCTTGAGGTCCAGCGCAAAGCAATATCGCTTTAACCCCATCTGCCGCCACTTTGGTTAAACCCCTTGTACACCCGGTTTCCGTAAAAGGCAATAAAGGCAAAACAGACCAGGGGAAGCACAAAGGAGAAATTCACTTCGGGCACGCCCATGATCAAGGTATCTGCCACCCCAGATCCACCGGCATCAATGATCAGCCCTTGCAGACCGGGCATCACCGCGCCGCCCACAATGGCCATGACCAAACCGGCGGCGCCGATCTTGGATTCCTCCTCGGAGAGGCCATCCAGGGCTATGCCATAAATGGTGGGAAACATGAGCGACATAAAGAAAGAGATGCCCACCAGACTGTAGAGCCCCACCACCCCGTTTATAAAAATGGTGCCCAGGGCACAGGCGCCGGCCAACAGGGCAAAGAACATCAACAACCTTCCTGGAGAGACAAAGCGCAACAGGTAGGTGCCAATGGCCCGGCCCACCAAAAACAGGATAAAGGCCGCAAACTGGTAGTTGGCCGCGGTGGCACTGTCCATGCCAATGGCCTCCGCATACTGGTAAATATAGGTCCAGCACATGATCTGCCCGCCCACGTAAAACACCTGTGCCAAGACGCCCAGCACGTATTTCTTATTGCCGCCCAGGGCCGCAAAGGTGGCCCCCAGACCGGGCAGGGTCCCCTCCTCGCGCGCCTGGGGCATTTTGCTCACCACTATGAGCACAAAAACGGCAAGGATAACCAGTCCCAAAATAACGTAGGGATCGCGGATCACGGCCAGGTCCGCCGTGCGGATCATGGCCTTTTTTGCCTCTTCGAGCGCGCTGTAGTTCTCAATATCGTCCGATTGCAGTTTCCGAAGCACAAACTGTTGGGCCACCAAGAGCCCCAGAATAAGTCCCACCGGGTTGAATGCCTGGGCCAAATTGAGTCGTTGGGTCGCGGTTTTGGGGTGGCCCATGGCCAAAATATAGGGGTTGGCCGTGGTCTCCAAAAAAGCGAGCCCGAAGGTGAGCACGTAAAGGCCCAGACAAAAAAACCAGAACTGCTCCGTAACGGCGGCCGGATAGAACAGCAGGGCACCTCCCGCATAGAGCGCCAGGCCTATGAGCACCCCCGTCTTGTACGAGTACTTGCGCACAAACAGCGCTGCGGGCAGGGCCATACAAAAGTAGCCCCCGTAAAAGGCCATTTGCACCCAAGAGGCTTGGGCGTTGCTCAGCTCCAGCACCTTCTTAAAAGCCTGTACCATGGGATCGGTCACGGCATTGGCAAAGCCCCAGAGCGCAAAGAGCGAGGTAATGAGGATAAAGGGAATCAGGACTTTTTTGGATACCACTGCGGGCTTTTGGTCTTCGGTCATTGTTGTTGGTATAAGGTTAGAGTGCTCGGTCCAAATGGGTATAACCGCCATCCACAAATATAAGCTGTCCGGTGGTATGGGCCGATCTTTCCGACAGCAAAAAAGCCACCATATCGGCTATTTCCTGCATAGTGGTCATTCTGTTTTCCAAAGGTATTTTAGAGGTGATCTTCGATAGTTTCTGTTGGGGATGTTCAAAGCGCTCCAACCAGCGTCCGTACAAAGGGGTAAGGCACTCCGCCACGATCACCGCATTGACCCGTATGGCGTAGGGCAACAGTTCCACGGCCCATTCCCGGGTCAGGGCATTTCGGCCCCCATTGGCGGCGGCATAGCCAGAGGTGCCCCCCTGGCCCGTAATGGAAGTCTTGGAGCCAATGTTCACTATGGCCCCTTTGGTTTTCTTCAGTTGCGGCAGCACCAGCTGTGCCATAAGGTAATAATGGCTCAGGTTTTTGTTGATGGACGACAGGAAATCGGCATAGGTCCCGGTTTCGAGTCCCACGGAGTCGTTCACCCCCGCATTGTTCACCAGCCCGTTTATCCTACCAAATTGCCGCATACAATCGTTCACCGCGCTGCGGCACTGCGCCGGATCGGTGAGCTCTGCCAAGCTATGCCCTGCCCGCCCGCCCGCGGCGACAATGGCTTGCTGGGTCTCCAGTGCAGTGGTTTTGTTGCGGGCCACAATAAAGGGAATGGCACCTTCCCTGGCCAAACTCTCGCAGATGCCCTTGCCGATCCCGGCCGATCCACCGGTGACCAGGATCACCTTGTCCTTGAGTTGTAGATCCATACTTTTTTCCTTATTCGGTCAACTTGTAAAATGCAGCCGCATTATGGCCCATAATGGCCCGTTGCTGCGGGGTTTCCAGCTGGTGCAGGTAATCTTCCACAATTGCCAGGACAGCTTTGTACTCCGCTGCCAACAGACATACCGGCCAATCGGAGCCGAACATAAGGCGCTGCGGGCCAAAGGCTTCCAATACCACGTCCATAAAGGGATGCAGATCGGAGGGTTTCCAATGCTCCCAGTGGGCCTCCGTGACCATACCGGACAATTTGCAATATACGTTTTTACTTTGGGCCAAAGACCGAATGTTTCGCTCCCACTCCTTGAAACTGGCATTGCCGTGACCGGGCTTGCCCAAGTGGTCCAGCACAAAGGCCTGTGCGGGAAACTCGCGCACCAGGGCCGTGCACGGCTCCAAATGCCGCGGATACACCAAAAGGTCGTAGGTTAGGTCCAAGGGGCCTAATTGGGCCAGACCCTTTTTAAAAGCCTGTTGTTGCATGAAAGACGGCTCCTCTTCTTGAAGAATGTGCCTCACCCCTTTAAAAATGGGGTTTTTGGCGTATTCGCCCAATCGTTCGCCCACGCGGGCGTCGCAGAGGTCCACCCAGCCCACCACACCTTTAATGCTGGGATGGTCTTGGGCCAACCGCAGCAAAAATTCGGTTTCCGCCTCGGAAGATTCGGCCTGTACGGCAATGCATCCGTCCATTTGGCACTGGCTTAGGAGCGGCTCCAAATGAGCGGGCAGGAAATCCTTTCGGATGCGGGCCATGCGGTCATCTATCCACGCGTGGCGCGTGGCATCATAGCGCCAAAAATGTTGGTGCGCATCAATTCTCATGGGGATGGGCCTTTGCGGTCTGTTTGCTGCTGCCCAGGCCTTCAATGCCCAGTTCCACCACATCCCCGGGCACCAAATATCGCGGTGGGTCAAAGCCCATGCCCACCCCCGATGGGGTACCGGTGGAAATGACATCCCCAGGAAGCAGGGTCATGAAGTTACTGATGTAGCTCACCACCTCTTCCACCTTAAAAATAAAATCGGAGGTACGGCTGTCCTGCACTTTTTTTCCGTTCAGCGTTAGCCAGAGGCCCAGGTTGTTGGGATCTTCTATTTCGTCCTTTGTGGCCAGAAACGGTCCCAGGGGAGCAAAGGTATCGCACCCCTTTCCCTTGCACCACTGCCCTTCCCTTTCGATCTGAAAAGCGCGCTCACTGTAATCATTGTGCAGCAAGTAGCCGGCAATATGGTCCATGGCCCTGTCCTTGGGCACATAGGTTGCCTTTTTGCCAATGACCACGGCCAGCTCCACTTCCCAGTCGGTCTTTTTACTTCCCTTGGGAATGACCACAGCATCATTGGGGCCCACAATGGCGGAGGTTGACTTAAAGAACAGCACGGGTTCCTTGGGCACGGCCATACCGCTCTCCGCGGCGTGCCGGGCGTAGTTGAGGCCCACGCACACCAGCTTGGAGGGCCTTGCCAATGGTGGCCCCAAGCGCACCCCGCTGTTTACCACCGGGCAATCGGCCTGGTGGCCCTCCAGCCAAGAACGCAGTCTGGCAATGCCACCGCTGCCAAAAAATGCTTCATTGTAATCCTTTCCAAAGGCACTGACGTCCAATCGTGTGCCGTCTTCCAAAAGAATGCCGGGGCGCTCCTGTCCGGACACCCCAAATCGTATCAATTTCATATTTTCTGCTTATTGGGCCCGTTTTCAGGGCCAGGGTTCGCTGTTGTTTAGGTTTCCATTTACCTTATCAAGGGCCACCGCTTGGCGCCAATGCACGGGGAACATATCCGAATCAATTCCCATTGAGCTTAATGAAGCCGCCATCTATGGGAAAGTCCGTTCCCGTGATAAAGCTGGCCTCATCGGAGCACAGGTACACTGCGAGATCGGCAATTTCCTCCGGCCTGCCCATACGTCCAATGGGTTGGGTCTGGGACAATTTTTGGAACATTTCCGCTTCTTTGCCGGGATAGTTGTCCTTGATGAAACCATCCACAAAAGGGGTGTGCACCCGCGCCGGGGAAATGCTGTTGCAACGTATGCCGTGATGTACGTAGTCCTTGGCCACGGACAGCGTCATCGTGGCCACGGCACCCTTGGTCATGCTGTAGGCAAACCGGTCGTTGAGCCCAATACTGGAGGCTATGGAAGCCATATTGATGATCACCCCACCCTTGGCCTTCATCAGGGGCACGGCGGCATACAGTCCGTTGTACACCCCCTTGATGTTTACCCCGTACAGGCGATCCAGGTCTTCTTCGGAGGTTTTTTCCACATTGCCCACATGGGCAATGCCGGCATTGTTCACCAAAATATGGATGCCCCCTGCCTCGTGAATGCGCTGCACAAGCCCGGTCACTTGGGCCTGTTGGGTAACATCGCAGTGGTGTCCTTGGGCGCTGTGGCCCTGTGCCCTTATGCTTGTGGCCGTTTCTTCCGCGGCTGCTCCGTCCAAGTCCAATACGTGCACCTTAGCCCCTTGTTGCGCCAGGGCAAGGCAGATGGCCTTGCCAATACCGCGTGCGCCACCCGTAACAATGGCCGTTTTGTTCTTTAGGTCAAATTTCATGTTCCCGTTTAAAAAGAGACCGGCTTAAACGTCTTGAACAACTCTTGTTCTTTGGTGACGAACAGCATACGGCCTGCTTCAAAACTAACCAATACAGCCGACAAAATGGGTGTTGGGGATTGAATTTTTCGATCAAATAATTGTCCTGTAATGTCCATGTCCAAAACATGGGGGCGCAGGCCAATACCGACCAGTTTTCCCGGTGTGCACCTTGATCAGTGGCATCGCAAAGCGCATTTGGCCAACACAAGATGTTCCCCGCTTATTCCCGTTCCACCAATTGGTCCTTGCCCATTACCATATTGGCGCGGTGCCGGGCCACAAGGTCATGGATATCGGCCAGCACCTCCGGATGATCGGCGGCCACGTCATGGGCCTCCGAAGGGTCTTCATTGAGGTTATACAACAGGGGCCGGGGGTGTTCCTGGCGCGGGCCAAACTGGCCGTAGGCGCCCTGGGTGATGAAATGGGCTTTGAACCCCTCCTTTCTTACCGCGAAGAGCTCCGTACCGCGGTAGTAGAACATGGTCTTCCGCGGACTCTCCCCTCCGGTTAGCAAGGTGGTTGTAAGATCGAGCCCGTCAATGGTCCGGTCCTGGGGAATGGGCACACCGGCCATGGCACTGAAAGTGGTGAACAAATCCATAGTGCTGCCCAAATCGGTGACCACACCGGGCCGTACCCGCCCCGGGCCCCAAAAAATCCCCGGCACGCGCATACCCCCTTCCCAGGTCATGCCCTTGCCCGCCCTTAACAGACCGGCACTTCCGCCATCCGTGCCAAAGGAAAGCCATGGGCCATTGTCCGAGGTAAAGACCAGAATGGTGTTCTGTGCCAGGCCCTCGGCTTCCAAGGTGGCCATGAGCTGCCCAACCCCATCATCAATTTCCTCGATCACGTCTCCATACAGTCCGCGCTGGCTCCTGCCCTTGAATTTGGACGAGGCAAACAGGGGAATGTGCGGCAGGTTGTGCGCCAAATAAAGGAAAAAGGGTCCTTGTTTATGCTTCCGTATAAATTTCAGGGCCTCCTCGGTGTAGCGCTTGGTTAAGGTATTCTGATCGGCAGGGCGTTCCATGATATCCGTGTTGCGCATCAGGGGCACGTTAAAAACCTCAGTGCCCATACGCTCGGAATGTGCCCAAAATTCCTGGCGCTCCTTCTGGGAGGCAAAAGTTAGGTTCAGGTCCATGTCATTGGAGTACGGTATGCCAAAATAATGGTCGAACCCGTGATCGGTGGGCAGGTACGGGCTTTTATGTCCCAAATGCCACTTTCCTATGCAGGCGGTGGCATACCCCGCTTTTTTCAACTGTTCTGCCAAGGTCACCTCTTCCTGGGGCAAACCGTTCACCGAATTGGGAAAGAGCACCCGCACCTTGCTGCTGGCCATACCACTGCGCACCGGTAGCCTCCCGGTGAGCAGGGCGGCCCTGCTGGGCGTGCACACGCTGGCCCCAACATAAAAATTGGTCCATTTCTGGCCCTCGGCCACCATCCGATCCAAGTGGGGCGTGCGTATGGTGGGGTGGCCAAAGGATCCCAGATCTCCGTAACCCAGGTCATCGGTGAAGACAATGATAAAGTTAGGGGGGCTTTCTTTTAGCGGCTGTGCCGACAGCGAAAGGCCCGTGAACACCAAAAAGAAACTGCTTACCAAAATCTGCCAAGTACTCCCATAAGGCTCGGCGGCCATTTTATAGCTTCCCATAATCCATATCTTTGGACCACCTCCACTCCCCCAAACGGATCATTCTTACGGTGGCCTATTTTGATAAATGTAGGGATAAAAAGCGTTTTTTAAAACAACAGCATCAGGTGTTCCCAACAGGGAACGTTCATAACGGCCCAAACTAAAAACGGTCCCAGTGGCCATCAACATAAAAAAAGAACCACATCATTGTCCCGTTATGCCCAACAGAAGTTATCGGGGCCAAACCATTAAGATTTGATAAGGGGCAAGGCCGCTTACAGCAGATTAAGACGGGTCATGAGCTCTGGCCGGTTGGACCGACTGATGGGAATGACGTTTTTTTCGATCAGTACACTGTTGTCCTCTATGTCCACAATTTGGGTGAAGTTGATGATGTAGGACCGATGGATCTGCAAAAAGAGGGCATCGGGCAATTTTTCCCTGATCTTTTTCAAGGTGGTGTGCACCTTGTACTGGTTCTTCAGGGTTTTTATCACAATGTAATCGCCTTGGGCCTCGATCAGCAAAATATCGGGTATGTTCAGCTTTATGAGCCTGCGGTCTATGTTTATGTAAAGGTCATTGGACGTGTCCGGGGCCCCTGTCTGCAAGGGTTGGGCCTTGGACGTTCTACTTCCCGTTATCTTGCGCAGTGCCAGGTCAAAACGCTCTTTGGTAACGGGTTTCACCAAATAATCCACAATGTGTTCATATTGATAGGCATCCAGGGCAAAGTTGGTGTCCGAGGTGGTGAGCACGATACTGGGCGGATGTTTCAGGGTCTGCAAGAAATCAATTCCGCTAAAGTTGGGCATGTGCAGGTCCAGAAAAACCACATCGACCTGATGCTGGTTCAGAAATTTTATGGCCGCTATGGCGTTGTCAAACTCCCCTATCAAATTCAGTTGTGGGGTCTTGGAGCACAGGTGGGAAATGACCGTGCGCGCAGAAAGTTCGTCATCTATGAGAATACCGTTCATCTTAAAGCGTTTTTAGATAGTTTGTTACCTTGTCCAAGAACGTCCTAAAATCCGAATCCTTGTCAAAACGGTGGTTCAGAAGCTCCTGTTCATAGGCCACTGCCAGGGCATAGGCATCCTCCATGGCCAAAATATTGAATTTGTGCTTTATTTTGTGCACGATGGATGCGGTCGCGGTGGCGTTTTTCTCCCGGCATTCCGCTTCGTACTGTTCCCGTTCCTGGGGAAACTCATCCTTTAGAATGGCAATGAATTTTTCCTCGAAAGCCGCGTCACCGCCGGCCAGTTCCTTGATGTAGTCAATGTTTGGATTGTTCATGACAGTGGTTTTATGATGCCTTTTCGGCGGGTACGACCTGCTGTATGGAGACCCGGGCCCTTGGCCGGCTCCCGTCCGAACCCTGTGAAAAACTGCGTTTTTTGGCTATGGTAAAGTAAAAAGCGGTACCCTTCCCGGTATCGCTCTCCACCCAGACCTTGCCGTAGTACCGATCTACTATTTTCTTGACGATGGAAAGCCCTATCCCGGTAGATTTGCCGTTGTTTCCGATGGATTGAAAAATCTCGAATATCTTTTTGTGGTATTCCTTGGGTATGCCCACCCCGTTGTCCCTTATGGTAAATTGCCAGTGTTCTTCCGTCTCCTCCGCCAGCACCTCCACCAAACCTTTTTCCTTTTCAATGTTCACCACCGCATTGGTGATGATGTTCTGGAACAATTGGTGCATCTTGGTCTTGTCTGCCAAAATGGTGGGCAAGGCCCGTGGTACGGAAAGGCGCACGTGGTCCGGGATGTAGATGCTGTCCTTTATGGACTTCACCACTTTATTGAGGTTTACCCGGGTATTGTCCAACTTGGAATTATTGGCCGTGGAGTACTCCAAAATACCGTGTATGAGCTTGTCCATGGCCGAGACCTTTTCTTGCAGAAGTTCCAGGTTTTGGTGTCCGCTCTCGTTGAGCACGCCCGCGTGGTCTTCCTGAATCCAACTGGCCAGGGCGCTGATACTGCGCAGGGGACTTTTAAGGTCGTGGGAGACCATATGGGCATACTCCTGTAGGCCCTCATTGCTGTTCTCCAGTTCGCGGAGCAGCCTTTCCTTTTCAAACTCCAGTAATTTTTGCTCGGTGATGTCCAAATGTATGCCTATGGACCCCAGTACTTTTCCGTTCACATCGTATCTGGGCGCGGCACTGATCAGCCAGTGCCTTGCCGCTCCATTCTTGGTGATGGCCATGACCTCATAGGAATCACTGTGCCCCTCCAAGCGGCTTTCGGACTTTCTGTTCAGGAGCTCGGGGTCATCAACCTGGATGACCTCTAGGGCCTTTTGTCCCAAAAGTTCCATTCTGGAATACCCGCTCATTTTGCAAAAGCTTTGGTTCGCGAACTGAATGGTTCCCCCATTGTCCACCTCCAGTAGTCCCAGGTTCATGTTGGCAATGATGCTGCTGTACTTTTCCCGTTGGGCCTCAATATCCTGTTTGTGGCGCTTTCTCAGGGTAATGTCCTGATAGGTCCACAGGTGGCCCTTATAGACGCCCTTGGTAAAAATGGGAATATAGTCCCGCTCCAGGATTCGGCCATCCACCATTTCCAGTTCGTCCTTGAGCACTGGTTTTCTTTCCCGCAATATGGTGTCTATGCGCTTCACGAAGGCATCTTGGTGCTTGAACAAAACCTTGTTCTCCTCCGCGGAACTGGCGCAGTCCGAACCCACCATCTCCTCCGGTGCCCGCGGAATGTTGAACATCTCCAAAAAAAGAGGGTTCACCAGGGATATCTTTCTGTGCTCGTCTTCCAACAAAACCCCGGTCTGTAGGTTCACCACCAGGGAAGACAATCGGTTTTTGGACGCGATCAACTGGTCCTCTGCCTCTTTTTCCTTGGTAATGTCCTCCACAAAGGCCACCTGGTTCACCAAGTTTCCTTTTTCGTCGCGCACGACGTTTACCAGAATGCGCGAGAGCACCTGGGAGCTGTCCTTTTTGGTGTACTTCATGAGGAGCATGAACTCATCCAACTCCCCGGCAACCATGCGTTCCATGTACTCCTGGGATTCCCGCCTGAAATCCTTGGTGGTAATGTCTGCCACCGAAAGCTTCAAGAGCTGTGCCTGGGGTATGCCGAGCATGGTACAGAACTTGCTGTTGGCCTTGACGATCTTGGCCCCTTTTGTGAGCACAACACCCAGGGGTGCGTTCTCCACGATAATGTCCAGTTGGTTGCGCTGATCGGACAATAGTTCCTTAATTTCCATTTCCTGGGTAATGTCCCTGATAATGCCCTGTGCGGCAACCGGCTTTCTGTCTTTGTCATAGATCAGGCTGGCATTGATCTGTATCCATTTGTGGGACCCATCCCCTCGTATGATCTTGGCACGGTAGTTCTTGATCAATCCTACCTGCATCAAGGCCGTAAAGGACTGTTGGGTGTACTCCAGAAAATCAGGATGCACCAAGTGCACCAAATTAATGTGGGCCACCCCGTTCAGTTTTAGGAACTCCCGGGCAGAGGCGTTCATCTCAATGACATTGAACTTAAGGTCCATGACCACATAGGGATCTATGATGTTCAGAAAGACATCATCCATCATATGGCTTTTTCCGGACAACAAATGTTCCAGCTTGTTGTTCACCTCTTTTAGATGGCGATTTAGGTCATAGAGCTCCTTGGATTTTTTTTCCAAAATGGCCTCTGCCTGCTGCCGGGCCCTTTTTTGGCGGGCAAGGGCCTTTTTCAAAAGAAGAACCTCCTTGCTATCCATGGTCCACAATATCAAATTTCACCTCGGTACCATCCGCCTTCAGGAGGGAAAAGCTAACCTTGGCCCTTTGGCCAAATCGCTCAAAGGTCTTTTCTATGAGCCCGTGGGCCAATCTGTACAGGCCCCGGGAAGATGAATAGACCATGGAAAGACTGTTCTCCGTTCGTTCCAACATTTTAAAGGTGGGCAATTGGGCATCGGGGTACAACTTCTGCACGTGCACGTGTATGTGGTCCTCAATGGCATGGAGCAACCCTATGGGCGTCCTGTAGTTCTGTATTATTTCCGGATGGGCACTGGCCAAGCCGTTAAAGAGGTAATGGCCAAACGTATAAACCAGGTCGTTCATGGGCACATCCACCTCTTCTTCAAGGCCCTGAAGCAGGGCAAGCATTTCGTTAAAATCATAAGTGCCCACAGCGGTATAGACCCCCTGTGAGGGCAGCTGCGCTTTTTCTATGATGGCATCGGCAATTTCAAGACCATACTGCTCTTCCACCATCTCCATAAATTCTGTAAAGACAATACCCTTCATAACATCTCACATCAAATGATAAATGTAAGAATAGTATTACTGCTTCCGAACAAAATGTTGTGAAACGCCGTTTTTTGTTAGGCTTTTACCAGCTCGTTTATGCTCCAATAATCCAGTACCTTGTTCAACTTGGATTCATAATCCTCATATTTTAAAGGTTTTATGATGTAACCGGCAATGCCCAGCTCAAAGCATTTGTGGAGATCGCTCCTGTTCTCGGATGTTGTGAGAATGATGGTGGGAAGAAAACGCAGCACGTTGTCCGACTTTAGGACGGAGAGAAATTCAATGCCGTTCATCCGCGGCATGTTCAGGTCCAACAGGATAATGTCCGGCAGGTCCTCGGCCGATCGCAAAAAGGCGAGGGCTTCCTCTCCATTCTTGCTGCTGATGATATGGTGCTTCGCTGCCATTTTGGAAATGGTGCGCTCCAACTTCATGATCTCTATGTTATCATCCTCTATTAGCAGTACGTTCATCTTGGGCTGGTTTCAGTCTTCAAAAATGGCCCTTAAATTTGATTTGGCGCCTTTGGCATCGGTGAATGGACCATAGCTGTAGGTGAATGGCACATATCTTGGGACGAACGGCACAAAGCCCAATGTAACGCAGCAATTTGTATTGGACCTTCGGAAGGAGGGTGCCACCGCGCTAATACAATCCGTACTTCTGCGATCGGGGCAGGCCCGCCCGAACGTGCCTTTTGGTACGGGCGGGTGGTCACCGCCGTGGTGATCGGCCGGAAGTCGGCCAACGATCGGTTTTGCCGTGATCTGCCATCGCAACGGAATTAAAGGCATCCTCCGGCTTTAAGGAAAACTGCGCTCCGGATGAAAGGCGGAGAGGTCCATTTCCGGGGCCTTGTGGTCTGCAATTTGGGACACCAACAGCCCGGTTGCCGGGCCCAGGCTCCAGCCCATCATGGCATGGCCAGTGGCCAATATCAAGTTATCCACCGCACTGCTCCGGCCTATATAGGGCAGACCATCCGGGCTCACAGGGCGCATTCCCGTCTCTGCCCTTTCCAAGTGCACCGTATCTATTTCCAGTTCCGGATAAAAACGCTTAGCTCCTTTGGCCAGGGCCAGCACCCGCTCCTTTCTTATGATGTCATTGATTCCTGAAAACTCCATAGTGCCCGCAAAGCGGGTAAAACCGCGCATGGGGGTCACCGCCATACTGGCCTCCATAAGGATGGCTGGCATATGTATGCCCGTTTCCTCGGGGACGTTTATCCGATACCCCTTGCCGGCCTCCAAAGACAACTTTGTTCCCAGTTGCCTTAACAGCAGCGGACTCCAGGCTCCTGCGGCCAACACCACTTCATCTACAGCAGTGGTTTCCCGGTCCGTCTTTACTTGGGTAATCTTCTTTCCCTGCCGTTGAAGCTCCTGCACGTTTTGCCCAATTCCAAGGGTTACCCCAACAGCCCTCAAATAGGCCACCATCTTGGGCATGAACTCTGTGGGCGTCATGTGCCCATCACATTGATAGTGTATGGCCCCTTCGGCCTTTACGTTAACGTTGGGCTCCAATTGCCTTACCTCATCTTGGTTCAGCTCCCGTACCTCCAGGCCCAATCCAGCGGCCCTATCGGCCACTTGCTTTTCATGGAGGTAGGCGGCCTCCGTCTGGTACAGCATCAAAAGGCCATTGCGCTCCAAATGAAAATCCCCTAGATCTCCCGAGTTTTTTATGTCCTGGTAGAGCCCACGGCTCAACAGGTTTATTTCCTTGATCACGGGTATGGCCCGCTCCACTTTCTTTGGGGTGGATGATCGGTGGAAATACCATGACCATTTAAAGAAGTCCGTGTTCCATCTGGGTTTCATATAGAACGGGCTGTCGCTATGGAACATCATCCTAAGGCCTTTGGCCACCATACCGGGATGGGCCAGCGGAACAATGTGACTGGGGGTAAGATACCCCGCGTTTACAAAAGAGGCCCCGGAAGAGAGATCTCCCTTGTCCCATAGCGTGACCTGGTGCCCTGCCTTCTGAAGGTAGTACGCGCAGCTAAGGCCAACAATGCCCCCGCCAATGATCCCAATGTGCTTTCCCATCTCTATATAACTTGAAATCCGTGGGCGTAGGGGTCGTCTTCATCATCAATGGTAATGACATTTTGCCCGTACACCTTGGCCCAACCCCTTATACTGGGCACAATGGCCTTGAAAGACCCGAGTTGGGTCTCCGCTTCCACCCGGCCCACAAAGGTAGAACCTATATAACTTTCATGCACAAAATCTTGCCCTGTTTTTAAGCGTCCCTTGGCGTTCCACTGGGCCATACGGGCAGATGTGCCCGTACCACAGGGAGAACGATCAATGGCCTTGTCGCCATAGAAGACGGCATTTCTGGCCGTGGCACTGGGAGAAATGGTGCTTCCGGTCCAAAGAACATGGCTCACGTTACGGATGGTGTCATCTTCTGGATGTACAAAACGATCGGCATACCGCTGGTTGATCTTTTCCCTGAGCTCCCCACTCAGGGCCACCAGTTCGCCTGCCTTGAAGTGCTGTATGCCGCCAAAATTTTTCTGTGGGTCCAAAATGGCATAGAAATTTCCGCCATAGGCCACATCAAACACCAAATCGCCCAAGACCGGGGAGGTGATCGTTAGATCGCTGGCCGCCAAATAAGACTTTACGTTGATCAGTTGCACCCAGGCCACCTTTTTTCCCTTGAGGCCATAGCTCACCTCCACCAGGCCCGCCGGGGTCTCCATACGCACCTTGCCCGGGGTTTTGGGCACTATGAGCCCGGCCTCCAGGCCAATGGTTATGGATCCTATGGTGCCGTGACCGCACATGGGCAGGCATCCGCTGGTCTCTATGAAGAGGATGCCAAGGTCGTTTTCCGGGTCACTTGGCGCATAGAAAATGCTGCCGCTCATCATGTCATGCCCTCGGGGCTCAAACATAAGGCCCTTTCGGATCCAATCGTACTCCCTGAGAAAATGCTGTCTTTTTTCACTCATGGTGTCCCCCTGCAAGAGGGGGCCGCCAGATTTTACTACCCTAACGGGATTGCCGCAGGTGTGCCCATCTATGCACTCAAAGGTGTTTTTTGCCATTCGTTATCTATGGGTATTGATGTACTTTGCCACACGTGCTTCCAGAATGGGAAGGGTCACGGTGCCCTGCTCCAAGACCACTTCATGGAAATCCCGGACATAGAACTTTGCGCCCAGCTGTTCAGCGGCACGTTGCCGGAGTTCACGTATCTTGATTTCCCCCATTTTGTAGGACAGGGCCTGTCCGGGCCAGGCAATGTAACGGTCCGTTTCCGTATTTACCTCGTGCTGGGAAAGGGCGGTATGCGCCATCATATAGTCCACCACCTCTTCCCTGGTCCATCCCAGGGCATGTATGCCGGTATCTACCACCAGCCTACAGGCCCGCCACATTTCATAGGTGAGCTTTCCAAATTCTTCATAGGGGGTGGTGTATATGCCCATTTCCGTACCCAAAAATTCGGTGTACAGGGCCCATCCCTCCCCGTAGGCAGAGAGGTACATGTTCTTTCTAAATTGCGGAATGCTGTCTCCCAGCTCCCTGTTGAGGCTACCTTGCAAATGGTGGCCTGGAACCGCTTCGTGGGCCGTTAGGGCCGGCAGGTTGTACAGGGGCCTACTGTCCAGTTTATGGGTGTTCACCAAATAATAACCGGGCTGGGTGTCCGAGGAAGGTCCGGAATAGCGCCCGCTGGTATAGTTGGGCGCCAGGGCATCGGGCACCTTGATCACCCCGTAAGGGCGTCTGGGCAGGGTTTTGAAGAACTTGGGCAGCTCGGCATCCAAACGCTTGGCAATGTCACGGGCGTGCATGAGCAATTCGTCTCCCGTCTTGGCATAAAACCGGGCATCGGTACGCAAGAAGTCAAGGAAGTCCGCAAAACTACCCTTAAAATCCAGTCTCTTTATAATGTCTTCCATTTCGCCCTTGATCCGGGCCACTTCCCCAAGCCCAATGGTGTGGATGTCCTCTGCGGTGTACTGGGTGTCCGTGGTATAATAATTGATTCGGTTTTGATAAAAATCGGTGCCGTTAGGGGTTTCCGAAACCCCAATGGCGGTACGGGTATTGGGAATGTACTCCGTCTCAAAAAAAATCTTGATGCGTTCAAAGGACGGCACCACCTTTTCCATGATCACCTTTAGCGCCTCCTGGGCAAGGGCCTCTTTCCGATCACTGTCCATGGAAAGGGGCAGTTCCAAAAAGGGGGCATAGAACGCGCTGTCTTCGGGCCGGTTCACCCTATGGGTGTCATAGGTGGCGGCATAGCCCTTAAAAATGACCTTGGGCTGGGAAATGCCCAAATCCAGTCCCTTACGTATGAGCGCCAAATGCTCGTCCACATAATTGGGAATGGCGCGCAGCAGATCAAGGTAGCGCTCGGCATCCACATCGCTCAATAGGGGTTTGATGCGATAATTTAGGTTGAGGTGAAATCCCTGATCGGCCAAAATGGGGTTCAGGTGCATCTTAAAACGATGGGCATCCACCTGGTTTTGCAGGTTAAAGCGCAACAGCTCCCATGAAATTTGTTCGGTCTCGGAAAGCGCTGCCCGATCAATGCCCATCAAACTGTCCAACTGCGTTTGGGCAAATTTCGCCCTCGCGTCAAAAACCTCCTCGGTATGCTTTCCGAGCGGATGGGCGGCACGGTCATAGGGCTCGTATGCCGCTACGCGCTCCACTATGGCTCCAAGCCTCTCTTGCCCATTTTGGGAACGTAAGGGCTGTGGGCAGAGCAAACATCCCATTACCGTAAATCCAACAAATAACGCCAGTACTCTCATGGTGATGCCTATTTTTTATACTCCCCTTCCTCCAAACGTACAATTTGTAACGGATTCCCGTCCTTTAGGGCATCTGGCAACAGGGCATTTGGCCAATCTTGAAAGGCAATGGGCCGCGCCCACCGTTTTATGGCAGCGCTGCCCACAGAGGTAAAACGGGCATCCGTGGATGCCGGGAAAGGGCCGCCGTGCACCATGGGGGAATTGACCTCCACACCCGTGGGCGCACCATTGAAGAGCAGCCTGCCCACCCGGTTGCGCAGGGCACGGACAATGGCATCGTATTCTTGCAGTTCTTCCGGACTTCCCAGAACGGTACCGGTCAATTGGCCCTCCAGGCCGTTGAGAATGGTCTTCATTTCCTCTGCATTGGCACAGAAAACCACGATGGACAAGGGCCCAAAGACCTCTTTGTGCAATTCAGGGTTTCTTAGAAACTCCGCCCCTTTTACCGTGACGAGTGTTGGGGTGGCCGTATTGGCCGCGTCATGGTCCTTTATAGGCACTGCGCGCTTTACGCCACGCTGTTGGAGCAGATGCTTTTTGCCTTCTTGGTAGTGCCGGTGTATGTTGGGATGAAGCATCACGGCGGGCACCACTTCCTCCAAGGCCTGGGAAAGTTGCTCGGTAAAGCTTTCCAAACCGGTTCCTTCCAAGCCCAAGAGCACTCCGGGATTGGTGCAGAACTGCCCTGCCCCCATGGTTATGGATCCCGCATAGGCCTTGGCCCAATCTTGTCCTTTCCGTGCTATGGCCGAGGGTAGGATCACCACTGGGTTTATACTGCCCATTTCCGCAAAAACGGGGATGGGCTCTTTGCGCTCCGCAGCCATACGGTAGAGCGCCGTGCCCCCGGCAATGCTGCCCGTGAACCCCACGGCCTTGACCTTGGGGTGCATGACCAATTGCCGGCCCACATCGTTGCCGTTGCTGTTAAGGTTGGAAAACACGCCGTTGGGCATTCCGGTTCGCTGGGCCGCCCGTACAATGGCCCCGGCCACCAACTCGCCGGTACCGGCGTGCATGGGGTGGCTCTTGACAATGACGGGGCAACCGGCAGCCAGGGCACTGGCCGTATCACCGCCGGCCGTGGAAAAGGCGAGCGGGAAATTACTGGCACCAAAGACCGCAACGGGGCCCAAGGGGAACAGCATTTTTCTGATGTCTGCCTTGGGAAGCGGCTCCCGTTGGGGCTGTGCCCTTTCTATGGCGGCCTCCACCCAGGACCCCTCCCGGATCAGGTTGGCAAACAAGCGAAGCTGCCCCATGGTGCGCCCCCGCTCGCCAAGGGCCCGGCCCTGTGGCAAACCGGATTCCATACAGTAGGTTTCCACGAGCAGGTTCCCCAGGGCCTCCAACTCTTGGGCAATGGCCTCCAAGAACTCCGCACGCTGCCGCGCCGTTTTGGCACTGTACTCCTCAAAGGCACCGTGGGCCAGGCCCACCGCCTCTTCCAATTCGGCCTCACTGGCCCGGTGAAATAACCACGGGGTCTCACGGTTTTGCACCGGGTCAAAGGTGCGGAAGGTAACCTCCCCTTTCTTGGACAAGGCATGTCCTATCTGATTGCATCCGGTAATGGTCATAAAACTGGGTTTTTGATGGTTTGAAACAATACGCGGTGCCCCGTTGTCCCAATCCAAAAATTGGGAACAAACCGCTTTATCTTGGGTTTAAAGCTACAAAAGATGTTTGTAATCTGGCAAAGTGGGCCTGGAGGCCACGCCGCGCTCAATGACTTCCAAGACATGGGCCCGGGTGGCACCGATCAAGGGCAGCCTTGGGGCACGCACGTTCTCGGTGCCAATGCCGGTGGCCACTTCGGCCAATTTAATGTTCTGCACCAACTGCGGATTGATGTCCAATTCCAACAGGGGAAGGAACCAGCGGTATATTTCTAGCGCCTCTTCCGTTCTGCCGGCCTTTGCCAAGGCGTAAATGGCACAGGTCTCCCTGGGAAAAGCACAGACCAGACCGGCCACCCAACCATCGGCACCCATTAAAACACTTTCCAGCCCAAGGGTGTCCACTCCGGTAAATACCTTGAAGCGATCGCCAAACCGGGCCCGCATCCGCGTAATGTTGCTAATGTCCCGTGTGGATTCCTTCACGGCCTCTATATTGTGGCACTCCGCCAATTCCTGAAACATGTCCATGGTCACTTCAATGCCATAGTCCACAGGGTTGTTGTAGATCATGATGGGCAAGTCGGTACTATTGGCTATGGCCTTAAAATAGGTCACCGTCTCATGGTCATTGGCCTTGTAGCGCATGGGCGGCAAGACCATAAGGCCCTGGGCACCGCACTCCAAAGCCACCGCTGCGGCATGGATGGCCCCCTTGGTGGTCTGCTCGGCAATGTTGATGATCACCGGCACCCGGCCTTCGGTCATTTTTACGGTTTCAATGACCAGTTGCTTGCGCTCCTCGAACGTCAAGGTACTGGCCTCTCCCAAGGTACCGCCAAGAATGAGGCCGCTGACCCCGGCATCCAATTGGGCGTTGATGTTCACGGCAAACATGTCCATATCCAATTCATCCTTGTCCGTGAATTTTGTCGTTACTGCGGGCATGACCCCTTTCCACTGTATCATAAGTAAACATTTTTTTCAAAAATAAACTGGTTTTGTGGCAGTGCACTTCCTCAATCCTGTCCAAAACCGGTTGTATTTTGTCCAATTTGTACCCATACTTCCATTTATTTGATAAATTAGGCCCATGAAGAGCCATCCTTTCCATATCCCCAAACCCCAGGGCGAACGTTTGATCGTGCAAGAGGACAGGCTCCCGAAGTTTTACGGAAAATACCATCGCCACACCGAGATCCAGATAAGTCTGGTACAGCGCGGTGCGGGAAAACTGATCGTCTCCGGCAGCGTGCATCCCTTTGGGCCCGGGGAACTGTTTGTGATCGGTGGCGGGGTGCCCCATGTCTTTCAGCACGAGGACGGCAGCGGCCCCTGCCAGATGCTATCCCTTTTTTTTGGGATGGATTCCTTTGGGACCGATTTTTTTGGACTCCCCGACCTGGAAGGCCTTGACGCTTTCTTTGATCGTGCGCAGGGGAGTTTCCGGTTGGCCCCCGAAAACGCCGATCTCGCAGGGATAATGACCCAATTCCCGGGGCTGGGGCGTACAGAGCGCTTCATTCGCTTCCTGGGATTGCTGCACGTATTGGCCCAAGCGCCAAAAGAAATCTTGCACCAACACCATATGACCCAGTTTCTGAGCCCCGTGGCGGGGGAACGGTTGAAGGACGTCATGGAGCACGTGATGCAACACTACCAGGCCCCCATTGCCCTGGACAAGGTGGCTGCGCTTGCCTGCATGACGCCGAGCTCCTTTTCCCGATTTTTTAAAAAACGAACCAACAAGACCTTCATGCAGTTTGTGCTGGAGCTCAGGGTGGCCCATGCCTGCCAACTGTTAAGCACCCATTTGGACATGCCCATCTATGAAGCGGCAGAACGATCGGGATTTTCAACCTTGTCCCACTTTAACAGGAAGTTCAAGAGCATCAAGGGCTGTACGCCCCGCCATTTTTTAAAGAAACAACGAAAAATGACCTTGGCACAGGCCCACCGGAGGTAAGTACGTTTACCGCTCGGCGCCCGTGTCCCAGGGCCGTTCTTGAGGGTGCATCTGGGCATCCCAAACGCCCCCAACTTCCTTTAAATGGGCTTTTGAAAGGTCCCAAAAGCGGCAGGTCGCTTACGGGTGCGCATTTTTTTGGCCCGCCATGGCGATAATAGATGACATTCTATTTTGATATGCGCTGTAGCTTTTTATCTTTGCACTTCTTTTGTGATGCCCACGTGGTGAAATTGGTAGACACGCTACCTTGAGGGGGTAGTGTTCGAAAGGACGTGCTAGTTCGAATCTAGTCGTGGGCACCAAAGGCCGAGGATGACCTCGGCCTTTTTTTTTGCCAAAATTTTAACGGAAGAATAAAGCGGCCTATGACTTTTAATCGTAGATTTGTTTAACGCTTTCCTTGAAACTATGAACAATGTAAAGAAGTATTTTAGCATCCGCGATTTGGAGAACCTCTCTGGAATCAAGGCCCATACCATAAGAATATGGGAAAAAAGGTACAACCTTCTTTCACCGGAGCGCACCGATACCAACATCAGGACCTACAGCCTGAAGAGCCTACAAAAGCTGCTTAACATTACCTTGCTCTACCACAACGGCTATAAAATCTCCAAGATCGCCAAGATCCCGGAACACAACATTCCGCTGGTGGCACGGGAAATCGTGGCCAAGAACAGCTACAAGAACCACGCCATCAATGCCTTTAAGCTGGCCATGGTGAATTTTGACCAGCGCCTGTTCTTTGAAACCTACAACAGCCTCATAGCGGACAGCTCCTTTCGGGAAATCTTCAAAAACACCTTTGTGCCGCTCTTGAACGAGTTGGGGCTGCTCTGGCAAACCGACACCATAAGTCCGGCCCACGAGCATTTTGTGACCAGCTTGATCAAACAGAAGATCCTGATCCACACCGAAAAGTTACAGCACCAAAAACCCATCAAGACAGACAAGGTCTTTGTGGCCTTTTTACCGGAAAACGAAATTCACGAGATCGGACTGCTATACCTCAATTACGAAATTGTGCTTCGCGGGTACAAATGTATTTACTTGGGGCAGACCATTCCCATGGAAAACCTGGTGGACGTGATGAAGTACTTTGACAATATCCACTTCCTGTCCTACTTCACCGTAAAACCGGAAAAGGACAAGATAAACAAGTACCTTCAAGAATTCCAAAAACTGGTGATGGACTACCCCAACCCCAAACTGTGGCTCTTGGGCAGGCAGGTACAGCACATAGACACCGCCAACCAGCCCAGTTTTGTAAAGACCTTTACGTCCTTGGAAGAAATTACCGCTAAACTTTAAACTAAGCATCGCACACCACAATGGGCAAAAAAGTGATCATCATTGGCTCTGGCTTCTCTTCCCTGAGCGCGGCATGCTACCTGGCCAAAGCAGGATACAGCGTTTCGGTTTTTGAGAAAAACGACACCGTGGGCGGCAGGGCGTCACAATTTAAAAAAGAGGGATTTACCTTTGATATGGGGCCCAGCTGGTACTGGATGCCCGATATTTTTGACAAGTTCTTTGCCGATTTCAACAAAAAAACATCCGATTACTACACCCTGGACAAGCTGAGCCCGGCCTACAAGATTTTCTTTGCGGACGATGTGATCACCATTGGCGATTCCATGGACAAGATCTGTGTGGAATTTGATCGCATTGAACCCGGAAGCTCCAAGAACCTGAGGAAATTCATGGCACAGGCCCAGGATCATTATGACATTGCCATAAACAAAGTGGTCTTGCGCCCCGGTCTTTCGCCCTTGGAACTGGTTACCCCGGAGACCGTGATGAAAGTGGACCGTTTCTTTAAGAACATCAGCGCGGAGGTGCGCAAAAAGTTCAACAATCCAAAACTGATCTCCACGTTGGAGTTTCCCGTGCTGTTTTTGGGCGCTAAACCCAGCAACACGCCCTCTTTTTACAGTTTTATGAACTTTGCGGATTTTGGCCTGGGCACTTGGCATCCCAAGGGCGGCATGTACGAGATCATCAAGGCCATGGAAGCCCTGGCCCTGGAGCTCGGGGCCCAGATCAAAACCAATAGGGCCGTGGAAAAAATTTTGGTGAAAAACGGCCAGGCAAAGGGCATCCTTACCGAGGGCGAGATCATCTCGGCAGACATTGTTCTGAGCGGGGCAGACTACCACCATTCCGAACTACTGTTGGACCAAACCTACAGACAGTACAGTGAAGATTATTGGAGCAAAAAGACCTTTGCCCCTTCCTCCCTCCTGTTCTACATTGGCTTTGACAAAAAACTGAAGAACGTGGAACACCACAACTTGTTCTTCGATTCCGATTTTGAACTGCACGCCCAAGAGATCTACGATGAACCCAAATGGCCATCCGATCCCCTGTTCTATGCCAATTTTCCGTCCGTAACGGACAGCACCATGGCGCCAGAGCACTGCGAGGCGGGATTTTTCTTGGTGCCCATTGCCCCAGACCTGGCCGATACACCGCAACTCCGGGAGCAATATTTTGATATCATTATGGATAGATTTGCGAAAAGAACGGGGGAAGATGTAAGAAATAACATTATATTCAAGGAATCTTTCTGTGTGAACGATTTTGTGGAACGATACAATTCGTACAAGGGAAATGCCTACGGAATGGCCAACACCCTTTTGCAGACCGCGTTCCTAAGACCAAAACTAAAAAGTAAAAAAGTGGGGAACCTCTTTTTTACCGGACAGTTGACCGTTCCCGGCCCGGGAGTGCCCCCGGCCCTAATTTCGGGCAAACTGGTCTCCGAATTGATCATGAAAGAACCTTGAAGCGCTGAACCCTGGCCCCTTGGCCCTTGTAGCTGTGAACACCAAGGGAATTTTGCGCCGAAAAAGAGAACCCCTTAAAGAACCAAAGATGAAAACTACTTTTGACCAGGTATCCTACCAATGCAGCAAAATTGTAACGGAAAGTTACAGTACCTCCTTTGCCTTGGCCACCAAGATGCTTCACGGAAGCATAAGGAGCGATATCTACAATATCTACGGATTTGTCCGCTTTGCCGACGAGATTGTGGACACCTTCCATGATTACGACAAGGAGATGCTCTTTAAAAAGTTTGAGGAGGAGCTAGAGCTGGCCCTGGCCCATAAAATTAGCCTGAACCCCATCCTGAACGCTTTTCAGTACACCTATCACAAATATGATATTCCCAGGCATTTGGTGGATTCCTTTATGAAGAGCATGCGCATGGACCTTACCAAAAACATCTACAAGACCGATCAGGAATACAAGGATTACATCTACGGTTCCGCAGACGTGGTGGGGCTTATGTGCCTCAAGGTTTTTGTAAAGGGCGATGCCGAGGCATACGAAAATCTCAGGGAGTCCGCGATGGCCTTGGGCTCCGCCTTCCAAAAAGTGAATTTTCTGCGCGATGTAAAGGCCGATTTTGAGGAGCTTAACCGCTCTTACTTCCCCAATACCAATCTGAGCCAACTGGACGAAGCCTCGAAACAAAACATAGTGGCAGAGATCAAAGCAGATTTTGAACTGGGGTATCAGGGCATCCTGGCCCTCCCCGTGGAGGCAAAATTTGGCGTGTACACCGCCTACAAATATTACAGTAGGCTGCTGCAAAAACTACAGAACACCCCTTCCATGGACATCAAGAACGCCCGTATCCGGGTGCCCAATTATGAGAAGTTTGGCCTCTTGGCCAAGTCCTATGTCAATTACAAACTACAATTGGTATAAGCATGCAGGTATTTTTTTGGATATTGATTTTTCTGTCCACCTTTTGTTTTATGGAATTTATGGCCTGGTTTACCCATAAGTACATCATGCACGGCTTTCTTTGGAGCCTGCACAAAGACCACCATCACAAAGACCACAAATCGTGGTTTGAGCGCAACGATGCCTTTTTCATCTTTTACGCCGTGGTGAGCATGAGCTGTTTTTATTTTGGGGGCCAAGGATTTTGGTTTGCCTATGCCATAGGTTTTGGCATCATGGCCTACGGCCTGGCCTATTTTTTGGTGCATGACATCTTTATACACCAGCGCTTCAAACTGTTCAGGAATGCCAATAACTGGTATGCCAGAGGCGTGCGCAGGGCCCACAAGATGCACCACAAGCACTTGGGGAAAGAAGATGGGGAATGCTTCGGAATGCTCTTTGTTCCCTTTAAGTACTTCAAAAAATAGTATGCCCAACGCCATAGTTATCGGTGCCGGAATCGGGGGCATAGCCACCGCCTTGCGCCTAAGGCACAAGGGATATGATGTTGCCGTGTACGAAGCCAATGGCTATGCCGGCGGAAAGCTGCACGCCAAGGAGCACCAAGGATACCGATTTGATCTGGGACCCTCCCTCTTTACCATGCCCCACTTGGTCACGGAACTCTACGGCTTGTTTGGTCTGGATGCCAAAGCACACTTCCGGTACCGGCGCAAGGAAACCCTTTGCCATTATTTTTGGGACGATGGCACCACTTTCCAGGCCACGGCCCAATTTGAGGATTTTATTGCCAAGGCCGGCCAAACGTTCCAGGAAGACCCCGCCGCCATTAGAAGGTACCTGCTACGCAACAAGGCAAAGTACGACCTCACTGCGCCCTTGTTTCTTGAAAAATCCCTGCACAAGGCAACCACCTATCTTTCTGCAGCCACGCTAAAAGCGCTCTTGCAACTGCACAAATTGGATGTGGACGCCTCCCTGCACCGCACCAACGCCAAACACTTCAAGAACCCCAAAATGGTACAGCTTTTTAACCGCTATGCCACCTACAACGGTTCCTCTCCCTACAAAACCCCGGGCATCATGTCCATGATTCCCCATTTGGAGATGCACTATGGCACCTATTTCCCGGAAGGGGGCATGGACCGCATAAGCAAGAGCCTTTACGAACTGGCCGTGGCCAAGGGGGTGCGCTTTCATTTCAATGAACCGGTCACGGGCATAGAAGTTGTTGGGAAAAGGGCCAGGGGCATTGCCACCCGGGGCGCAAGCCACATTGCGGACCTTGTGGTCTCCAACATGGATGTGTACCCCACGTACAAAAAATTGTTGCCCACACAGAAACATCCCAAAAAAATCTTGCAGCAAGAACGTTCCAGCTCTGCCCTCATCTTTTATTGGGGCATGAAAAAACGCTTTGACCAACTGGACCTGCACAACATCTTTTTTTCCCAAGATTATGCCTCGGAATTCAATGCCATCTTCAACCAGAAGACCCTGGGCAATGACCCTACCGTTTATGTGAACATCACCAGCAAGGAAAACCCCAAGGATGCCCCACAGGGGCACGAGAACTGGTTTGTTATGATCAATGCCCCCGGGAACTACGGGCAGGATTGGGACAAACTGAAACAAAGGGCCAGGGAAGCCATCATAAAAAAACTGAACACCGTATTGCAAACGGACATCGCGGCCCACATTACGGCAGAGTTCACCTTGGACCCCAAGGGCATAGAAAGCAGTACAAGCTCTTATAGGGGTGCGCTATACGGGGCGGCCAGCAACGATAAGTTCGCCGCATTTTTAAGACACCCCAATTTTTCGGGAGCCATTAAAAACCTTTATTTTTGCGGTGGTTCGGTACATCCCGGAGGGGGCATTCCCCTCTGCCTCCTATCGGCCAAAATAGTGGGAGACCTAGTGCCCAATCCTTAAAAAATCCACGCATGCTCAAAGAACTGGAACAAAAAAAGGTGGTTCTGGCCATTGGAACCATTTGGCTCTTCCATGTCTCTGCCATGATCGGCATTGGCATGGGCCATTTGGATTGGTTCATAACAAAGACCGACCTGAACCTGAGCTTGTGCCTCTTCCTTTTTCTTATCTGTTATCCTCTGGACAACCTAAGGAAGGTTCTGGCCTTTGGCCTGTTCTTTACCGGGGGCTTTTTGGCAGAATGGATCGGCGTGCACTACGGTATCCTTTTTGGCGAATATGCCTATGGCGCCAATTTTGGCCCCAAAATAGATGGCATACCCCTGCTCATAGGCACCAATTGGGCCGTGCTCACCTTTATTACGGCGGGCATCATGGACTACTTTAACATGCACACTGCCCTCAAGGTGTCCTTGGCCACGGCCCTTATGGTCTTACTCGATTATTTTATGGAATACAGTGCGCCCATTTTCGATTTCTGGACGTTCGAAGGTGGTTTGGCCGGCCTGGAAAATTACCTGACCTGGTTTGGTTTGGCCCTACTCTTCCAGGTGGTATTGAAGGGGCTAAAAGTCTCTGGAAACCGCCTCTTCAGCGCACACCTCTATTTGGCCCAGTTGGTCTTTTTTATGTACTTCTATTTCTTATCCGAGGTACTTTTCTAAAGGATCTTTGCCCTGCCAGCTGCCCACGGACCTATAGGGCTGAAAGCGGGAGAAAAGCTCTTCCTTGTACCAATCCAATTTTCTGGTCTTCACAATGGCCTGCCGGTGCTCCTTGCTCTTGTAGGCAAAGTCCATCAGGGCGTCCCCGTTCTCCCAAATACTGAAGGTGGCCATTTGCACAAAGGGCACTTCCCCTATTCCCTTGGTATGGAGCAGTCCCCTGCTATGGGCCAGGGGCGCCTGGGAGGTGGGCACGTAGCGCCAAAACTTCCTTAAAAACCCCAATTTGATGGTGGCCCTGGTGATCACGGCCATTAAGGGGTTGTCTGGGTCGATTTCATTGCTGGTTTCAAAGGGATTCTTACCGCCCCATTTCCCCACCGCTTTGGTGTTGCGCATATAAATGGTCCAACGTTCGGAGGCTTTGCGCCCATAGTTGTCCATAAGGGTTGCGGTATTGAAGAAAACATCGGCGCACACCTCGTTGTCCCAAATTTGGAGCAGTGCATACACGCTCCAATCGGGCATAGGGTCAAAGCCTTCCTTGCCGCTGCCCATAAGCTTATACGTCTGCAGTCCCGGAACGTCCCTGAGATGGCCATGGGCAAATTGCATCATGCCAAAAGCCCATACCTTTGGCCAAATTCCGCCATATCTAAAAAAAGTAAGGGTGGTTACCTGTGGCATCGTTTCTTGGGGCTGTCTATGGGTTAGTCCTTTCGGGTGCTTTTGCTGCTTGGGCCAGGAGTTGGTCCAACAGCCCGTACACTTTTTGGTTGTCCCAGTCGGCTATGGCTTCCTGGTGCACGGCAATGGCCCCTTCTTTGTCCAGCACATAGGTGCCGGGAGGTTTCAGCAAGGCAATGGGGCTGGTCTCCCCAAGGATCTGATAGGTAATGGGAAAGGTATAGGGGGCATCTTCCATAAATTCAAGGACCGGTTCCCGCTCCTCATCGGTAACGATGTAAAAGTGCACCTGCCGGCCATACTTTTCATATAGGGTCTGTATGTCTTGCAGCTGTGCCCTGGAGGGAATGTGCCAAGTGGTCCAGAAAGACAGGAAAACCACCTTGCCCCTGGAGCGTTCAAAATTAATGTACCGCCACTCACTGTCCTTCAGCCTCCAATCGTAATGTGGTATCCGCGCCCTTTGTGACGGGGAGATGATGGTGGGTGCGGTGGCAAAAACCCGGTTGAGCATTACCTTACTGTAATCCCCCAGAGGGGTTACAAAGAAAGACAGCACAAAGGCAATGACCAAAAGCGTGACAAGGGTTTGTTTTTTCATGGGGATGCGCTACGATTAAAAAAAAACTCCCAAAGTGCCTTGGGAGTTTTTATTTATGATGACCGCCCACTAAGCGGCGTTTTCCCTCTTGATCACATTTAGGGCAGAACCCTCCCTGTACCAACCAATTTGTGGGGCATTGTAGGTATGGTTCGCCTTTATGGTGTCCTTGCTACCGTCTTTGTGCACCACCTCGATGGTAAGGGGCACATCTGGGGCAAAGTCCGCAATATCCACAAAGTTGAAGGTGTCGTCTTCCTGGATCAGGTCGTAATCAGTTTCATTGGCAAAGGTAAGGGCCAGCATTCCCTGCTTCTTGAGGTTGGTCTCATGTATTCTGGCAAAAGACTTTACCAGAACGGCGGCCACGCCCAAATGTCTGGGCTGCATGGCGGCGTGTTCCCTTGAGGAGCCCTCGCCATAGTTGTGGTCTCCCACCACTATGGTTTTGATTCCGGCGGCCTTGTAGGCGCGCTGTGTATCTGGAACGCCTTCGTAGTCCCCGGTAAGTTGGTTCTTGACAAAATTGGTCTTTTTGTTAAAGGCATTGACCGCTCCGATCAGGGTATTGTTGGCAATATTGTCCAGATGTCCGCGGAAACGCAGCCAGGGCCCCGCCATGGAGATGTGGTCCGTGGTACATTTTCCATAGGCCTTGATCAACAGTTTCACGCCCTGCAATTGCTCATCCTTTATGGGCAAAAAGGGCTCCAGGAGCTGCAGGCGCTCTGACTCCTTGCTCACGATCACTTCCACCCCACTACCGTCTTCATCGGGGGCCAGGTATCCGGCATCTTCCACTTCAAAGCCTTTTGGGGGCAGTTCCCAGCCAGTGGGCTCATCGAAGCGCACCTCCTCTCCGTTCTCGTTCACCAAGGCATCGGTCATGGGGTTAAAGTCCAACCTTCCCGCTATGGCAATGGCCGCGGTAATTTCGGGGGAAGCAACGAAGGCATGAGTGTTGGGGTTGCCATCCGCACGTTTGGCAAAGTTTCGGTTAAAAGAATGCACAATACTGTTCTTTGGTGCATTCTTTGGATCGCTGTACCGTGCCCACTGGCCAATACAGGGCCCACAGGCATTGGTGAATATTTTGGCGTCCAACTTCTCGAACAGTTCCAAGATGCCATCCCGCTCTGCGGTAAAGCGCACCTGTTCCGATCCGGGGTTGATGCCAAACTCCGCCTTTACCTTCAAGCCCTTGTCCAAGGCCTGTTTGGCAATGGAGGAAGCCCGGGAAAGGTCTTCATAGGAAGAGTTGGTACAGGAACCAATGAGGCCCCACTCCACCTGGAGGGGCCAGTCGTTTTCGGTGGCCTTTTTGGTCATCTCAGTACCCACAGTGGTACTGAGGTCCGGGGTAAAGGGACCGTTCAAGAGCGGTGTAAGCTCTGAAAGGTCAATGTCAATGACCTGATCAAAATAGGCTTCAGGGTTTTCATACACCTCGGGATCTGCCGTAAGGTGGGCGGCCACTTGGTTGGCCGCATCGGCCACGTCTTCACGATCGGTGGCCCTTAGATAACGTTCCATGGACTCATCGTAACCAAAGGTGGAGGTGGTGGCCCCGATCTCCGCGCCCATGTTGCATATGGTTCCCTTTCCGGTGCAGGACAGGGCCAGGGCACCGGGCCCAAAGTATTCCACAATACTTCCGGTACCGCCTTTAACGGTGAGAATTTCGGCCACTTTTAGAATGACGTCCTTTGGGGCGGTCCAACCGCTTATCTTACCGGTTAGCCTAACCCCGATCAATTTTGGGAATTTGAGCTCCCAGGCCATTCCGGCCATAACGTCCACGGCATCTGCACCGCCAACGCCGATCGCCACCATGCCCAAGCCACCGGCATTCACCGTATGGGAATCGGTACCGATCATCATTCCGCCGGGAAAAGCGTAATTTTCCAGAACCACTTGGTGTATGATTCCCGCCCCGGGCTTCCAAAAACCTATGCCGTACTTGTTGGATACGGATTCCAAAAAATCGAACACCTCCGCACTGGACGTATTGGCCATCTTCAAATCTTCGGTGGCACCGCTCTTGGCCTGGATCAAGTGATCACAGTGCACGGTGGTGGGCACGGCCACTTTGGGCTTGCCGGCCTGCATGAACTGCAGCAGGGCCATTTGTGCCGTGGCATCTTGACAAGCAATGCGATCGGGCGCAAAATCCACGTAATCCTTTCCTCGCACAAAGGCCTTGGTGGGTGCACCGTCCCATAGGTGGGAGTACAATATTTTTTCTGAAAGGGTAAGTGGTTTGCCCACGATTTCCCGGGCCTTGTCCACGCGTTCCGCCATGGTGGCGTACACCTTCTTGATCATGTCTATGTCAAATGCCATTAGATTTTTGGTTTAAGGTTAAAGCAATTCCGTAAAATTAAGAAAAGATAGGTATTTCTTGAAATTTTAAGGCAAGGAATACGTGCTTTTTAAGGATGCACAAAAGAAAGTGCCCCACAATAGTGGAAATACGGAAAACCCTATTTCATTATTTCCAAATCCACAGGAAACAAGGGCAAAAAATAACAGCTGGGCGCATGCCACCGAAAGGCCGTAACAAGACCCAACGATGCCCTTCTGAAACAATGGACGGCACCGATTTTGTAGGGAACCGGCACACATCGTATTTCGCAACACCCACAAAACATTTCCCCTACCTAGACCCGGCGTGCAGACCTTTCGCGCTGGCACCGATTGCGGCCACGGCAAAGGAGGGACGCCATGCCTGAAACTTTGGCCAGCGGCATATTTTTTGCACCCAAAAGGGCATGCTCCAAAACGCAGCACCGTGAAGATAGGTTTGGGCTAGAGCAGCTTGGCAATAATGTCCTCTTCGGTAATGCCCTCGGCATCGGCCTTGTAGTTCTTGATGATGCGGTGCCTTAGAATTCCGGTGGCCACGGCCCGCACGTCTTCTTGATCGGGCGAGAACTTGGCGTTTATGGCAGCGTGGGCCTTGGCGGCCAAGATCAGGTTCTGGGACGCCCGGGGACCAGCGCCCCAATCCACATAGTTTTTCACAAAATCCGAGGCATTCTCCTGTGCGGGGCGTGTTCCGTTCACCATGTTCACGGCATACTCCACCACATTGTCCGGCACCGGGATGCGGCGCACCAACTCCTGCACCTCCAGAATCTGCTGGGCATTGAACAGGGCGTTCACGGTTTCCTTGACGTCTGAGGTGGTGTTCTTTACCACTTGGATCTCTTCCTGCACCGTGGGATACTTTAATTCTATGGCAAACATAAAGCGATCCAACTGTGCCTCGGGCAAGGGGTAGGTGCCCTCTTGCTCTATGGGGTTCTGGGTGGCCAGTACAAAATAGGGCAAGGCCAACTGGTGCTGTTGCCCGGCAATGGTCACCGCGCGCTCCTGCATGGCCTCCAATAGGGCGGCCTGGGTTTTGGGCGGGGTACGGTTGATCTCATCGGCCAGGATGATATTGGCAAATATGGGGCCTTTTATGAACTTGAAATTGCGGTTTTGGTCCAACACCTCACTCCCCAGGATGTCACTGGGCATCAGGTCCGGGGTAAACTGTATGCGCTTAAAGTCAAGGCCCAAGGCTTGGGCAATGGTATTCACCATAAGGGTCTTGGCCAGGCCCGGAACTCCAATGAGAAGGGAGTGCCCCCCCGTGTAGATGGACAGAAGAATCTGATCCACCACCTCTTCCTGGCCCACAATGATCTTGGCAATCTCCTTTTTTAGGGCGGCGTGCTTTTGTACCAGCCCCTGCACCGCGGCAACATCAGACATGCTTATTTCTTTATCCAGTTATTGGCAAAATCACAATCTTGGTTGCTGCCGTTTACGCTTACATAGGTGTCCTCTATATGCTCTGCCATCCATTTCTTTATGGCATTGAACTTCTTCTCCGTCTTGGCCAGCTCCTGGATCTTTACATAGTCCTGGGCAAAATCTGCCACGTGTTCCTCATAGCGGTTGGTCACCTGCAAAATCTTATAGCTTGGCCCACCACCAAGGGGATCGTCTTCCAAAACGGGGAACGAAATCTCGTTGTCCTTGAGCTCGCGCACCTGGTTGTAAAGGTTGGGATCCATATTGGTAAGCTCAAAACGACTGTCGAAATTAATGGGGTTGCGCAGCACGCCCCCTTCGAACTTGGTCTCTTTTTGATCGGAGAAGTTCAGGGCGGCCTCGGCAAAGGTGTACTTGCCGTCCATGATCTGCTGGCGGATGGTATCCAGTTCCCTTTTGGCCTCTTCCAGCGCATCACTGGAGATTTCGGGCTGCACCAGAATGTGCCTCAGATCCAATTCCTGGCCCCTAATTTTTTCAATGTAGATGATGTGGTAACCAAAAGGGGTCTCGAAAGGCTCGGACACTTCGCCCTGCTGCAGGCTAAAGGCCACATCCTTAAAGGTCTTGTCAAAACCGGTGTCTTTGGTAATACTGTAAAAACCGCCCTTGGACTTTGATCCCGGGTCCTGTGAGTATAAGATGGCCTTTACACTGAAACTGGCCCCATTGTCCTCCACATCGGCCTTGATTTCGTTCAATTTGTCGATGACCTTTTGTTTTTCGGCATCAGTGGGCTTTGGCTCTTTCACAATTTGGGCAATTTCCAGTTCCGCACCGAACACGGGGCGCTCGTCTTCGGGAATCTTATTGAAGAACTGCCGCACCTCCTCTGGCGTGATCTCAACGTCCTTGATAATGTCCTGTTGCATCTTTTCGGAGAGCATTCTCAATTTGTTGATGTTGAAAAGCTCTTCCCTGAAACTCTGCTCGTCCTCTTTTTTATAGTACCGCAGCACCTTTTCCATAGAGCCGATCTGCTGCACCAATTGTTGCAGTTGCCGCTCGCCCTGCATGTTTACCTCATCATCGGATACCAAGATACTGTCCTGTACGGCCTGGTGGGCATAGAGCCGATCTTCCATCAGTTTGCCCAAAAGGCCACATTTGGTGACATCTGCGGTGGCCGCCCCCTGGCTCTTGAGGTCGATCAGGGTCTTTTCAATGTCGGAGTCCAATATCACATAGTCTCCCACCACAGCGGCAATGCCATCCAGCTTTATGCGCTTGCCCACCTTGGCGGAGTCCATGGGCTGGGCCACCGAGGCGTCTGCGATTTCTTGGGGGGCAGTGGTGGTTTCTTGGGCAGCTCCCATGGCCACAAGGCAAAGGGCCATGGCCGTAATCCATTGTCTAGTTTTCATTATCAAAAATTTGAAATTCCTTATCTTTTATGGCTTCGTCCTTTATCTCTGCTTCCAGTTTTCGCAGATAGTCCAACCGGCGACGGTTCAATAATATTTGCCTTACACGGGGCACCACGAAGGAAAGCGGTGCAATGCCATTAAGGTCCTTGGTCTCCTCAACTTTCACCAAATATACCCCTAATGAGTCCTGTAGCTCAAAAAATTGTGAGTTTTTTAGGTATCGGTCCAGATTGTCGTAGGTAATGGGGGGTATCTCCTCCATGACCCTGCTGGCGCGCACCCAGATGGAATCGTTAAAGTTGAGCTTGTTGAACTGCACCCCGATCGAATCCAGATACCGACGGTCTTCGGCCTCAAACCGGCGCAGGCGCTCACTTACCTCTTCCTGGTTCAGGAAATTTAGGGGGAGCTGCACAAAGCGCAGGCGGGCTATTCTTTCCTTCAACTTAAAATTTTCCTTTTCAACATCATAATACGCCCGCACCTGTTCTTCTGAAATGACCGAATCCGTTCCCTTAATGACCAAGGCCTCCTTATAGGCCCTGGTGTACAGGTCTGTCCTGTAGTTTTCCACCAAATTATCAAACTCCTCCAACTTGTTCTCTGGTAGGTTTATCTTGGCCTTTCCCAAGAGCAGACGGTCCGTGGCCCATTGATTGATGAAGTTGTTCACAAAGGAGATACTGTCTTCCGCCGTCATGTCTTCCGCCAAAAGCGGGGCAACATCATCTTTGTACAAAAATTGCTCCCCCACCCGTGCCAAAGCTTCGCGCTCGGGCTTTTTATTGAAAAGTCCGTCGCAGCCCATCAATGAAATTAGGCCGGCAAAAACTAGGGCGTGGCGCAACAATTGGATAAATTTGTGTTCACATACCATAAAAATCATCGAACAAAAATAGCAATTACACCTTGGTACACAAATGGGCGCCCCTTCCTTAACATATATTTGGGGCCGCCCTGTTCCGGATGCCCTGCCAAAAAAAGGGCCGCGGATGGTACGGTTGCCCATTGCAAAAAAACAACCATGGGAAGAGACATAAAATTGATATGGGATTTTAGGGGGCCAGCGGCGGCCCAAACGGCCCGGCACCATGAAAAACACCTCAAGGAATACATTGCCCTGGAGTCTTTTGAACCCAACATTACCGGACACCAAGACCTGACCGAGATGCACAGCATTGCCTTTATGGTGGTGCACGAAAAGGACATGATCGGCATACGGGACACCCTAAAACCACATCGCGGCGAAGTTTATGCCCCATAAAAAAAGAAGGATATGAAGCGTAGCTCCCTGCTCCAGATGACACTGCTCCTTTTCTTGGCGGCCTGCCAAGTGCAGGAAGAAAACCAAGACCTCTTGGCCCTGGCCCTGGCTTCCGAAGATCCGGCCATACGGGCGGTGATGGACGATCCCGGCCCCTACGAGGTGCAGATCCGCTATACCCGCATAGACCGGCGAAACGACAGCATCATCTTCACCGATCACGATTTTCAGGTGAACGACCAACAGTACTTTTACCCGGCCAGTACGGTAAAGTTCCCCATTGCGGTGCTGGCCCTGGAACGCTTGCACCAGACGGACACCCTGAACCACAACACCCGGTACTATGTGGAAGGGGACACCCTGGAAAGCACCGTGGCCAAGGACGTGCTTGAAATCTTTGCCGTGAGCGACAACCTGGCGAACAACAGATTGGTGGAACTGCTTGGCCAAGATGCCATAAACCAGGGGCTGGCCAATAAGGGCGTGGGGCCCGTGCGCATTTCGCACCGCCTGGGACAGCACTCGGACGATCTGCGCACCAAACCTTGGATCGTTTACCTCAACGACAGCACCACCTCCCCTACCCAACCCACCGTGAACACGGCGCCAAAACCCCTTGAAATGGAAGGGGTTCTTAAAGGAAGGGGCTATATGGAGGACGATGGGCTACAAGAGGGGGCGTTCAATTTCAGCCTTAAGAACCACTACCCCATTGCCACCCAGCACGAGGTATTGAAGCGGGTGATCTTCCCGGAACAGTTTCCGCAGGAACAGCGCTTTCAGTTGTCCGAAGCACAGCGGAAGCTCCTTTTGGATGCCATGCGCATCCTGCCCAGAAATGCCGGCTACGATGCCAACACCTACTACGATGCCTATTGCAAGTTCTTTATGTTCGGCGATAGCAAGGCGCCCATGCCCGAGCAGGTTGAAATTTACAACAAAGTGGGCTTCGCCTACGGCACCCTGACCGATTGCGCGTACATCAAAGACAAGGAAAACAAGGTCGATTTTCTGTTAACGGCCACCATTTTGGTAAACGCCAACGGCATTTTCAATGACAACCAGTACGAGTACGATACGGTGGGCATTCCCTTCTTGGCCGCCCTGGGCCGGGAGATCCACGCCCTTGAAGTGGCCCGGGCCAAGTCTTGAAACCGGGAGCCAAGAACCCCGGCCAGCACCAGAATCCCTGTTATGAGCGAAGCAAAAAAAACCAGAATAAACAAATTCCTGAGCGAAGTGGGCTTCTGTTCCCGGCGGGAAGCCGATAAGCTCATACAACAAGGGCGGGTAACCATAAACGGCAGCGTGCCCGAAATGGGCACCAAGATCGTGGAGGGCGATGCGGTGGCCGTGGACGGGGAGCCCGTTAAGGCCGCCCAAAAAAAAATGGTGTATCTGGCCTTTAACAAACCCGTGGGCATTGTGTGCACCACAGATACCGGCGTGGAAAAGGACAATATCGTGGACTACATTGACTACCCCACACGCATCTTTCCCATTGGCCGGTTGGACAAGGCCAGTGAAGGCCTCATTTTCATGACCAATGACGGCGACATCGTAAACAAGATCCTGCGTGCCAGAAACAATCACGGCAAGGAATACCTGGTCACGGTGAACAAACCGGTGACCACCGATTTCTTGCAGCGAATGAGGGAGGGCGTACCCATTCTGGACACGGTGACGCGCAAGTGCGAAGTGCACAAAATGAGCACGTACCAGTTTAAGATCGTTCTTACCCAGGGTCTTAACCGGCAGATCAGGAGAATGTGCGAACATCTTGGTTACCGGGTTAAAAAACTAAAGCGCATTAGGATCATGAACGTGCACCTGGACGTGCCCGTGGGCAAGTACAGAAGCCTCACCGACGCCGAGCTCAAAGAACTGCAGCGCCTGGTGAGCACCTCCGCAAAACACCATACGGACAACCCCCCGTCCTAGGCCCGCCAGAGTATGGCAGATCGCTTATGCCCAAATCCTGGGGCCAAATCTTGCCACTGCGGGACAAGGCGCTGCGCACGGGCCGGTTCGCCTCCATGAAAAGAGGATGGTAAAACTGCTAAAAAAAAGGCCCATAACGTTAAAATGGAAAAAAAAATCGCCTAAAATGAGTATCTTGTATTGAAAAACACCTTAGTGCTATGCGTACCCATAAAAGAACAATTTCCATAAAGACCATTTTAGGAGGGGTGCTGGCCGCCCTTTTCTTCGTGGCCATTTCCACACATTCCCTGATGGCGCAGTCCGTGGCCTTCCAAGAGTTTTCGGGTGAAGTGCTCGATGAGCGCACCAAAGACCCCTTGGTGTTTGCCTCACTCACGGTGGAGAACACCAACATCAGTACCATTACCAACACCGAGGGCGAGTTTCTGCTGAAAGTGCCCGCCAATGCCGAGAACAGGAACATTGTCGTCTCCTTTCTGGGCTACAGTTCGCTAACGGTGGCACTTTCGGATCTGGAAGAAAGGGACAACAAAATCTATCTGAAAGAAGCCGTGACGCAGTTGGCGGAAGTGAACTTGAACATTCCCAAGGACGCGAAACAGCTGGTGCGGGAGACCTTGGCCAAAAGGGGCGACAACTATTTAACGGACAATACGGTCATGACCGCCTTTTACCGCGAGACCATTAAAAAACGGAAAAGGAACGTAAGCCTGTCCGAAGCAGTGGTGAACATTTACAAAACCCCCTACACCAGCAACAAACGCGATGCGGTTAAACTTTATAAGGCACGCAAAAGCACGGACTACACCAAATTGGACACCGTGGCCCTAAAGTTGCAGGGCGGTCCCTTCAATGCCCTGTTCGTGGACATTGTAAAGTACCCCGACTTTATCTTTACCGAAGATGTGCTGGATTATTACCATTTTACCTTTGACGGATCTACCCGGGTGAACGACAAGCTCATCTACATTGTAAACTTTGCCCAGAAAGCAGACATTCTGGATCCACTGTACACCGGAAAGCTCTACATAGATGCGGAAAATAAAATACTGACCCGTGCGCAATATGCCCTGAACATTACGGACCGTGACCTGGCCGCACAGATGTTTGTGCGGAAAAAGCCAAGCAACGCAGACGTATGGCCCACAGAAATCGCCTACCGTGTAGATTACCGGGAACGGGATGGCAAATGGCATTACGGCTATAGCAATGTCTTGTTGGAGTTTAAGATCAATTGGGACAAGAAGCTCTTCAATTCCATCTACAGCATGAACTGTGAAATGGCCGTGACGGACTGGGAAAAAAATGCGGAGAACAGTGTGCCCAAATACAAGGACCGCATGCGGTCCACCATTATCCTGGGCGATGAGGCCATTGGCTTTGCCGATCCCGATTTTTGGGGCGAGTACAATATCATTGAACCGGAAAAATCCATTGAGTCCGCCATCAAGAAAATACAGCGCCAGCTAAGACGCAACAAGGATGAAAGCAGCGGTGCCGCCGCCCGATAGTTTCACCCCACAGCGATATACCTAAGGCACCCCATTCCAATGCCAAGGTTTCCCCGAACAAAAAAAACCCTTTGCCCCTTACCGGAAACGGTGGTGGCAAAGGGTTTTTCCGGTCTAGGTCCTTAAACCCAGATTGGGCAATGGAAATCCCATTACGGCGGCAGATCCCCGCAAAATAGGTCGTTGCACTGACTTTTGCAATGGCGGCACGGCCATCCCTGCGGCGATTGGGCAACAATGGGCCTGGCGGTAGATATTCCAGGGGTGTGCAGCCAGAATGGCATACGATGCACTATACGGGTTGCTGCTGGTGCCCTCCTTTGGTAAAGCTGGATTTTGGCCGTAGGGCAGGCCCTGAATCACAAAAAAGAATCCCGCAAACCTTTTGGGGTCTGCAGGATTCCGTAAAAAAGGGGGAAATAAATATGATATCAGGGCATGACCACGGAGTCTATGGCATGCACAACACCATTACTGGCCGCCACATCCGCGATGACCACCTTGCCCATATTGCCCTTGGTATCCTTGAGCATTACGCTGCCATCGGCAAGGGAAAGGGTAATGGTACCTCCTTGCACAGTGGTAACATCAAAAGAGCCATTGTTGCCGTTAATGGCCGCAATGACGTCTTCTGACATAAATTTGCCCGCTACCACGTGGTAGGTTAAAATGCCGGTAAGGGCCCCTTTGCTCTCGGGCTTCAAAAGACCTTCCACCGTTCCGGCAGGAAGGGCGGCAAAGGCATCGTTAACCGGTGCAAAAACCGTAAAGGGCCCTTCACCGCTCAGGGTGCCCACCAAATCCGCAGCCTTGACGGCAGCCACCAAAGTGGTAAAGTTGTCATTTCCGGCGGCAACGCCAACAATGTTCTGCTCTTGTGCCATAGTGTTTGTCACCACCAATAAACATAGGGCGCTGAACAGGGTAATCGTCATCTTTTTCATAAGTGTTGTTTTTTATTTCGATAAAAGTAATTTTTACCGAAGGACAAACATCATAAAATTTGTTTAATTTTTTTATCATTTAGTTAAACAAAATACAATTTGGCCAAAATGTGTACTTTAGGGCAACCAAAATGAGGTGACCATGGCAGCAAGAAGACGTTTTTTTAAAAATCTATTGGGGATTTCCTTGGCGGGAGCCCTGCCCGCCTGGCCCTACGCCGCCACTGGGAGCAGGGAGGCCCCTACCCCAAAGCTATTGCCCAAACCGCTCTCCGAAGGATATACAGTAGGCCTCATTGCCCCGGGCTATGCCTTTCCGGAAGGCCTTATTGCGGAGGTCCGCGAACTCCTGACCTCCCTGGGCTACCGGCCCTACCATACGGAACGCCTGTTGCAGCGGCACGGCTATTTTAGCAATACGGACCGGGAACGGGCGGCGGACATAGACCATATGTTCGCCAATGAGGACGTGGATGCCATACTCTGCATTCGCGGGGGATACGGCTGTACCCGTATCATGGGCATGCTGGATTATGACAACATCAAAGCCCACCCCAAGCCCCTCATTGGTTTCAGTGATGTTACCGCCTTGCTCCACGGCATTTATAAAGAGACCGGGCTGGTCTGTTTTCATGGGCCCGTGGGCAGCACCCTGGACGATGCCTTCTCCATCTCCAGCTTCCAATCGGTGTTGACCGCCCACCATCCCTTGCCCATCCTTAGAAATGCCGTTTTGGAAAAAAAATATGCCAACGACCCTGTTTACGAGCGTTATGTGATCTATCCGGGGAAAGCCACGGGCGAGATCTGCGGGGGCAGCCTTACCCTGATCAACGCCCTGGTGGGAACGCCCCACGCCTTGGATTTTACGGACAAACTGGTGTTTATTGAGGATATTGATGAAGCCCCGTACCGTATGGACCGCATGCTGACCCAATTGCTCGAGGGCCCCACCTTTAGAAAGGCCGCGGGCATTGTCTTTGGTGTTTGTGCCGGATGCAATGAAAGTACCAACCCCAATTCCTTCAGCTTAAAAGAAGTGGTGATGGATCGGGTGGCGCCCCTTAACATCCCCGCGGTCTATGGCATGAGCTTTGGGCACGTAAAACAGAACTTTACCTTTCCCATTGGGATCAGGGCCACTCTGGACACCGAGAAGATGACGGTGGCCCTGTTGGAAAAATATCTTTCAGGGGATTAGCGGCCGCGGCGCAGGGAATTTCCCAGCCTCCCTTGGACCCTTGGCCAGCGGCAAAACAAAAGGTAACGCCCGTGTCCCGCCCCAGCCCAAAATATATGGACAAGATCAGTTGGCCACTTCGCTGATGAACTTTAATCGGTACAACCGGAGCTCTTCATCTTCGTATTCGCCATCAAATTCCTCCATGGCCTCTTCCAGATCGTCACTTTCGGCCTCCAGAAAGTATTCGTGTATCTCTTCCTGTTGGTCTTCATCCAGCACCTCGTCTATCCAGTAGCTCAGGTTCAACTTGGTGCCACTGAAAACGATCTGCTCCATTTCCTTCAAGAGCTCCGGAATCTCCAGTCCCTTGGCCGAGGCAATATCCGTAAGGGGCAGTTTGCGATCCACATTTTGTATGATGTACAGTTTTAGGCCGGAATTGGCGCCGGTGCTCTTCACCACCAGATCGTCCGGTCTTACGATCTCGTTTTCCTGAACGTACTTCTTGATGAAATCCAGGAAGGGACCGCCAAATTTGCGGGCCTTGCCATCGCCCACCCCGTGCACGTTCATCAACTCTTCCTTGCTAATGGGGTATTTAAGGGCCATATCTTCCAAAGATGGATCTTGGAACACCACAAAGGGCGGCACCCCCAACTTGTCTGCTTGGGCCTTGCGCAGCTGTTTTAGCTGTTTCAGCAAGGTTGGATCGGCTGCCCCATTGGTTTTTGCCGCACCCATGATGGCATTGTCGTTTTCGGCATTGTACACATGGTCCTTGGTCATCTTAAAGGAAACCGGGGCCTTCATAAAATCGTGGCCTTCCTCGGTTATTTTCAGGACACCGTACTGCTCGATCTCCTTTTTGAGCAGACCGGCCACCAATACTTGGCGGATCAAGGCCATCCAGTGGTTGCCCTCCTGGTCGGCGCCAATGCCAAAGAAATCCTTTTCGTTAAGTTTGTGCGAGGCGATCAGGGCGTTGCTCTGGCCGGTGAGCACGGCGGCCACGTCCCTGCTCTTTAGTTTTTCGCTGGTGCCCTGCACCACCTGCAACAACTTCAGCACCTCTTCCTTGGCCTCTATCCGCTCCTTGGGATTACGGGCATTGTCATCCATATCGGCCCCGGCACCGTTCACCTCGTCAAACTCCTCCCCAAAATAATGGAGCATGAACTTTCTGCGGCTCATGGACGTCTCGGCATAGGCCACCACCTCCTGCAGCAGCGCGTTGCCGATCTCCTGCTCGGCCACGGGCTTTCCGGACATGAACTTTTCCAGTTTTTCAATGTCCTTGTAGGAGTAGAAGGCCAAGCAGTGCCCTTCACCACCATCACGGCCGGCACGGCCCGTTTCCTGGTAGTAGCTCTCAATGCTCTTGGGAATGTCATGGTGGATGACGAAGCGGACATCGGGCTTGTCTATGCCCATGCCAAAGGCAATGGTGGCCACCACCACATCCACATCTTCCATAAGGAACATGTCCTGGTACTTGGAGCGCGTCTTGGCATCGAAACCGGCATGGTAGGGCACGGCAGAAATACCGTTCACTTGCAGCACTTGGGCCAGTTCCTCCACCTTTTTTCGGCTAAGGCAATAGATAATGCCCGATTTGCCGGTATTCTGTTTCACGAACCGGATAATGTCCGTCTCAATGTTCGCGGTCTTTGTCCGCACTTCATAAAAGAGGTTGGGCCGGTTAAAGGAGGCCTTGAACAGCTTGGCGTCAAGGATGCCCAAGTTTTTCATGATGTCTTCCTGTACCTTGGGCGTGGCCGTGGCCGTGAGGCCAATAACGGGGATATCGTTTCCCAAACGCTCCACAATGGAGCGCAGGTTGCGGTACTCCGGCCTAAAGTCGTGGCCCCATTCGGAGATGCAATGGGCCTCGTCCACCGCCACAAAGGAAATGGTGACGGAGCGCAGGAAATCCACGTTCTCCTCTTTGGTGAGCGACTCCGGAGCCACGTACAACAATTTGGTGATGCCCTGCGCAATGTCTTCCCTTACCTGCCGTATCTCGGCCTTGTTGAGCGAGGAATTGAGCACGTGGGCCACCCCGTCATGGTCCGAGACGCCCCGTATGGCATCGACCTGGTTCTTCATCAGGGCAATGAGGGGAGACACCACAATGGCGGTGCCCGGCTGCATCAGGGCCGGGAGCTGGTAGCAGAGCGATTTGCCCCCACCGGTAGGCATGATCACAAAGGTGTTCTTGCGCTCTAAAATGTGTTTGATCACGGCCTCCTGCAATCCCTTGAACTGGGTAAAGCCAAAAAACTTTTTTAAACCGGCGTGCAAGTCCGTTTGTTCTGAATGGTCAGTGTTTGTCACTTTGTTCAATTTCGTGAAGTAATTGCTGTTTCCTGCCCACCCCAAAGCATTTGCGAAGTGGTGCGGGCAGTGCCCAATTTCTTGGGGCAGAAACATCTTTTCATATATAGTTTATGTAATTTTGTAATCTTAAAGATAATATATTCTTTTAGGAATTCCACCCATAAAACACAAATATAGCTTGACCACCGCGCGTACCATCCTGGACATTGCCCGTGAAACCATAGCCACGGAACGGGATGCCATAGGCCATCTGGCCCAACTTTTGGACAACGACTTTGCCCAAGCGGTACAGTGCATTTTGGATTCCAAGGGGCGGGTGATCATATCGGGCATTGGCAAGAGCGCCATCATTGCCACCAAGATCGTGGCCACCCTGAACAGCACCGGAACGCCCGCCATTTTCATGCACGCGGCAGATGCCATCCACGGGGACCTGGGCACCGTGCAAAAGGACGACGTGGTCATTTGCATCTCAAAGAGCGGAAGCACCCCGGAGATAAAAATGTTGGTGCCCCTGATCAAGCGGGGCGGCAACAAATTGGTGGGCATCACCGGCGATCCCGGCTCCCATTTGGGCCGGCACGCAGATTTTGTCCTGAACACCTTTGTAAAAAAAGAGGCCTGCCCCAACGGTCTGGCCCCCACCACCAGCACCACGGCCCAATTGGTGATGGGAGACGCCCTGGCCATTGTACTTTTAAAGTTGAAGGGGTTTAGCAGTACCGATTTTGCCAAGTACCACCCCGGTGGGGCCCTGGGCAAGAAAATGTACCTGAGGGTAACGGATATTGTAAAAAACAACCAAGTACCGCAAGTGACCCCAGAGACCGAGGTGAAACAGGTGATCGTGGAAATCTCGGAAAAGATGCTGGGCGTTACCGCCGTGTTGGACAAGGGCAGCATTGTGGGCATCGTGACCGATGGCGACATAAGGCGCATGCTGAACCGGCATGACAACATCAAGGGACTCACGGCACGGGACATCATGACCAAAAACCCAAAAACCATCCCGGCAGACACCCTGGCCGTAAAGGCATTGGAGCAGATGCAGAACAAAGGCATCTCCCAGTTACTGGCCACGGAAAACAACGCGTACGTTGGGGTCATACATCTACACAACCTTATTAACGAAGGCATTCTATAAATGGGCGCTAAAGCAAAAACACCACCTAACGAAATGTCATTTTTAGACCATCTGGAAGAACTGAGATGGCATTTGATAAGATCGGTCATGGCCGTGGTCATTATTGGCTCTGCCGCATTTTTAATGAAGGATTTCATTTTTGACACCATCATCTTCGGGCCCAAAAAAATGGACTTCCCCACCTACAGGCTCTTTTGTGAAATTGCCACCGTCTTGGGCTTTGAATCGGCCTTTTGTGCCGAAAAACTGCCTTTTACCATACAGAGCAGGCTCATGTCCGGGCAATTCTCCGCCCACATCTGGACCTCCATCTGGGCCGGCTTCATTGTGGGCTTCCCCTATGTGCTCTATGAGATGTGGAAATTCATAAGCCCCGGGCTTTATGAAAAAGAGCGAAAAAATTCCAGGGGCTTCATTCTCATTGCCTCCTTCCTGTTCTTTTTGGGGGTGCTCTTTGGCTATTACGTGGTGGCCCCGCTCTCCATTAACTTCTTGGGCACTTACCAGGTGAGCGCCGAAGTGACCAATGAGTTCGATCTGGCCTCCTTTATCTCCACCGTACGTACCTCGGTCATTGCCTGTGGCATTCTCTTTGAACTGCCCATAGTGATCTATTTCCTGACCAAGGTGGGACTGGTGACCCCGGAGCTGATGCGGAAATACCGCAAGATTGCCCTGGTGGTGGTGCTCATCCTTTCGGCCGTGATCACCCCACCGGACGTGACCAGCCAGATCATTGTGGCCATTCCGGTGCTGATCCTCTACCAGATCAGTATTTTCATCTCTGCCCGGGTCATGAAGAACGAGGCCAAACGGGAGGCCCGGGAGCGCAAAAGGAACAAGGACGTGGGGCCAAAAAAATAGCGTGCAACCCACCGGGGCAGTGCGTGGTGGGCACAAGGCCCAAAGCGGTGCCCGTGACGTTAAATAAATGACAATCCCTTTTGCCCTGGGGCAAATAGGCTTAGTTTTGAAAATATGAAGCTCAGAGCTGAAAACATCATGAAGGCCTACCGCAACCGCAGGGTGGTCAAGGGCATCTCCTTGGAAGTGAACCAGGGGGAGATCGTGGGGCTCTTGGGGCCCAACGGGGCGGGAAAGACCACCTCTTTCTACATGATCGTGGGCCTGATAAAACCCAATGGGGGCAACATTTATCTGGATGACATGGACATCACCAGGTTCCCAATGTACAAGAGGGCCCAGAACGGTATTGGTTACTTGGCCCAAGAGGCCTCGGTGTTTAGAAAGCTGAGCATTGAAAAAAACATCCTGAGCGTGCTGCAGCTCACCAAAATGAGCAAAAAGGAGCAGCACATGAAAATGGAATCGCTCATAGAGGAATTTGGCCTTGGGCACATTAGAAAGAGTCGTGGCGATCTGCTTTCAGGTGGCGAACGGCGACGCACCGAAATTGCCAGGGCACTGGCCACGGACCCCAAGTTCATTTTGTTGGACGAACCCTTTGCCGGCGTGGATCCCGTGGCCGTGGAAGACATTCAGCGCATTGTGGCCCAGCTGAAGAACAAGAACATTGGTATTTTGATCACGGACCACAACGTACAGGAGACCTTGGCCATTACGGAACGCTCCTACCTGATGTTTGAGGGCGGCATCTTAAAATCTGGCGTGCCGGAAGACCTGGCCGCAGATGAAATGGTGCGCAAGGTCTATTTGGGACAGAACTTTGAGCTCAGAAAGAAGAAGCTGGATTTTTAAATATCCCGGGATGGCCATTTTTGGGAGGATGCCCAAGGTTATGCCCACCTTCCGGGTGGAAAGACCGGAAATGTACAAAGCCATCAGTCCGGTGGGTGTTCCCCGTACTTCTTTAAATTGTATAGTCCCCAGGCAAAGAACCATAGCTCCAACACCAAGGCCACGGTAAAGGGCCACAACGCCCCATCTACCAGGCTGGCGATGAGGCGCCCCAAGGAAATCCCGCCCATGAACAACACATTGCTCAGGGTGGCGGCATACCATAACGTGGCCCTATGGGCCCCCAGCAGCCAAAAAACACCGATGCCGGCATAGATGCCCATCACGGCGCGCAAAATGTGTTTTACTTCCAAGGCCGTTACCTCCACACCGAGCACCAACGGCAACACCTGCGCCGGCGCACCGCCATACCCAATCCCTGCCAAAATGACGATGATGCCAGACAAGCGTAAATGCAACCCCTTCCCCATCATGCCCCATTCGTTTTGCCAAAGGTGCGGTGGTACTGCCAAGCGGCCAGGCCACCCACAAAGGAGAACGCCGCCAACATCCAGAAGACGTGCCGGTGGCCGGTGGGCCCGGGGTTGGCGTCCAGAAGATACCCCATGGCGGGACCGGCAAAGATATCGGGCGTGTAGCCCACCAAGGAAATGAGGCCCACTGCGGTACCGGTGAACACCAAGGGAATGTTGCCCCGCTGCATCACGGCAAAGTAGAGCGACCGGGCCGCATAGACCCCTGTGGCCACCACCAGAATGGACATGAAGAACAACAGGGTCGCCGATCGGTCAATGAGGCCGGTGGCAAAGAGCAGGGCGCCCAAAAAGGTGACCACAAAACTGACCCACAGCCAATAGGTGGTTTGCGAGCGATCGGCCAAAATACCGATCACCACGCCCACCACCGGCCTTATAAAAAGGAGGAAGGTGCCCACTTGGGCCGATCGCAACTGATCGTAGCCCATGACGTCCTGTGCGTAGAGCGACAGCACATCGGTGATCTTGTACCCCACATAGGCGCAAAGGATAATGCCCATCAACAATCCCACGGCGGGCAGGCGCAACACGGCCCCCACTTGGGAAACGGTAATGGTCTCCACCACAATGGCCCGCTCCCGGGCATGGTCCATCCGCATAAAGAACCATACCAGAATGCCCACCAAAAACACCAGGCCCGAAGACACCAAAATAACCACGCGAAAGGCATCCCGGGTTTCGCCCAAGGCCAAGGTAGCCGCTTCGGAGACCATAAAGAGCGAGAAGACCAACACGCCCAGGGAGCCAAACAAGGCGCCCACCAGGCCGCGGCCCCCATCCAAAAAACCAAAGGCCTTCCCCTGGGAAGCACTGCCGCCCCACACCCTGGTGGCCTTGATCATGGCGGCCCAAAAGAGAAAAATGGTGGTAAAGCCCCAGTACCCGTACAGCACCCTCAAGGCACCATAAGCGGGAAAGGTGGCGTACCACAGACCCCCCAGGGCGGTGAGCCAAAGGGCCACGGCAATGAGCTTACGGGGCGGATACCTATCGGCCAGGGGCCCTCCAAAAAAATAGGAGCACAGCGCCACGATGCCATAAACGGAAAAGCAGAGTCCCAGCTGGGTATTGTCCAAGGCAAAGGCCTCCAAAACGGTGGGGCGAAACACCCGGGAGAGGACAAAAGGAAGAATGAAAACGCTTTCCCCGGCCAAAATCAATAAAAAAAGATAATGCCAAGGGGGTCTTTTGGATGCGTTCATAACACTTTTATGGGAATATGGATGTCTTCTTGGGCGTTGGCGTCCCCTTTGTCATAATGGGCGCCCAACACTTCAAAATGCGGACGTTGGTCCAAGGTGTAGCCCGATTTGGGGAGCCATTCCCCATAAATATATTGATAAATTCCCAGGTCTCCCGCAGGCCCCTTGTACCGGAACACGGCATACAGACCTCCCGGAACGGTAAACGGGAACATTCCTTGGGGGCATGCATCCCATTGGGACACTTCCACCAAGGCCCATTTCTCATAGGAAACATCCGGACGGAAACGATCGTGGTAGCCTGGCGGATAGACCTGAAGGGATATCCGGTGTTGTCCCAAGCGGAAGGGTACTTCCCGTGCCCGCGGGCCAAAACCCCGCCAAAGGGCCACCGTGGCATCCTGGGCCAAGCTGGTGGTGATGCTTTGGCCCACCGTCCTTTTTTCCTTGGTATGTACAATGTTGGGCTCCATGGGCTCAGGCTTGCAGGTCCAATTGAAACAAAGCTACCGGCGCCTGGGCATAATGGGCCGGGAGCCCCTTGGTCTCCGCCAATGGGAAACACCCCAAAAACTGAAAGCCATTGGCCGTGTAGTGGGCAATGAGCCTGGTGTTCTTGCCCACGGTGTCCAGACGTACGTACCGCTTGCCGTGCCCATGGGCAAATTCCTTGGCCCATTCCACGATGCGCCCCACCAGATTGCGCCCCCTGAACTTGGGGTGCACGGCAATGCGGTGCACATACACGGCGGCATCGGCATTCTTTGGGCCCCAAATGAGCGCGTCTGAAAAGGTCACCGCCCAGACACAGGCCACCTCATTTCCGCCCATCATTTTAAACTGTCTTCCCTCCCGCAGTTCGGCCAGTACCAAGGAGCGCCCGAAAACCGGCCAGACCACCACCCCATCTTTGGTGCGCTGGTACTCCCGTGCCGCACGGTACAACTGTAAAATGATATCGGCATCCTTTAAACTGGCCTTGACAATTTTCGCTTCCACAAGATTTAATCTGGCAATAAAAATGAACATCCGCCCAAAGCGGCAACAAACTAGGCCTGTTCTTGGCCCGCGTAATGGCTCACCAAGGAACTCAGCACATAGAACAGCATGATGATGGGGATGGCCAAAAAGCGCATGGTGACCAACAGCACCAGACTCACCACCAAAAAGACGTAGCGCAGGGCATTGTCTTTAAAGCTCCAATTTTTGAACTTTAGGGCAAAGAGGCGCAAGCGGCTGTTGAGCAGAAAGGCACTGAGCAGGGTAAGCCCAATGAGAAACAATGGGTTCAGGATCAAGTTGGACAGCCACGCACTGGAATGGTAGAACAAGATCAGGGGCAGGGAGAGGATGAGCAGGGCATTGGCGGGCGTGGGCAACCCAATGAAAGCGCTGGTCTGCTCTTCGTCCAGATTGAACTTTGCCAAGCGATAGGCCGATGCCAGGGTGACCCCAAAACCCACAAAGGGCAGCAGGGAACCGGCCGAGACCTCCCCCGAGGGTCCAGCGCCCGGTACGGACATCTCCCCCAGGTTCCATCCTCCGGTCTGGGACATGGCAAAGAGCTGAAACAGCACCACGCCGGGAACCAGGCCGCTGGTCACCATATCCGCCAGGGAATCCAACTGCAGGCCCAGCTCGCTTTTTACGTCCAACAGTCGGGCAGCCAGGCCATCAAAAAAATCGAAAAAGATGCCCAAGGCCACAAAAACGGCGGCCATTTCCAGCTGGTTCCAGACCGCAAAAACGGTGGCCACGCAACCTGAAAAGAGATTGAGCAGGGTAATGACATTGGGAATGTGCTTTTTCATATTGCTCGGTTTGCTTCGTAGTACCTTATGTTGGGAGCTGCGCTTACAGCCGCCGTCCCAGACCGTACCCAAGTAAGGTCTAAAAATAAGATAAATATTGGGCTTCCCCAGCTTTATGGCCTTTAATCCTCACACCAAAACCATCATTTGATCCTTTCGCCCCAAAAACCATAACAATAGCCCTAGGGAGGCTTTGGGATTATTTGCATCTTTGCAGTCTTAGCCGTTCTGTTGATGAAGCAAACCATAATCCTTACGCTGCTCTTTATGTGCCTCTTTGTCAGGGGCTTTTCCCAAGGTGGCGAACTGTCTCCCCTGTCCAAACTGAGCCTTCTTACCGTGGGCACCGGCACGGACCTGGCCGCCAAGTTTGGCCACAGCGGCATCCGTTTGCAAGACCCGGCCCTTGGGGTGGATGTGGTGTATGGCTACGGTACCTACAATTTTGAGGACCCCAACTTTTACCTCAACTTTGTGCGGGGCAAGTTGGACTATACCATTAGCCGATACCCGTTTGACCTCTTTAAAAAAAGCTATGTGATCGAGCAGCGCTGGGTAAGGGAGCAGCCGCTGAACCTTGATCTGGAACAACGAAAGGCCGTGGTCTCTTTTCTGGAAACCAACCTGCTGCCCCAAAACCGTCTGTACAAGTACGATTTTCTGTTTGAGAACTGCGCCACCAAAATACCCGAGGTCTTTGAAAAAAACCTGGGCAATGCCCTGGAGTTCAATTTTTCGCATCTAGGCGAACAACGCACCTTTAGGCAGCTCATACACCAAAACCTGAACGTGAACTCCTGGTCCAACTTTGGCATAGACCTGGCCCTGGGGAGCGTCATAGATCGCGAGGCCACCCCGTACGAGCACATGTTCCTGCCCATTTATGTGTACCAGCAGCTGAAGCATACCACCGTGAACGGCCAACCCCTGGCCGGGGAAGAAACCGTGGTGCTGGACCTCCCCACGCCGCAAGACCACACCCCGTTCCTGTTGTCCCCGGCCTTTTGGCTGGGCCTGTTGTCGCTGCTCACCCTCTGGGTCACCTACCGCGATGGGCAGCGGGCCTCGCGGAGCAGGGCACTGGATGTTTTCCTGTTTGCCTTTACCGGGCTGGCCGGCGCCATCATTGTCTTTCTCTGGTTCTTTACGGACCATGACGCCACCAAGGGCAACCTGAACCTGCTCTGGGCCCTGGCCACCCATTTGATCGTGGCCTTTTACGTGGCCCGGGAGCCACTGCCAAAATGGTTGTTCCCATATCTGGCCCTGGCACTGCTTTTACTGGCAATTACCGTAATTTTGTGGCTGTTGGCCGTACAGGTATTTTCACCGCTCATTATTTTTGTGCTGTTGGCCCTGGCGGTGCGCTACGGCTACCTCATCTGGTACCTGCGGAGACCTCCCCTGCCCCAAAGTGCTTGAGCGGCGGTGCCCGCCAATGGACGGCACCGCAACGAAAAGGGCACCGGGACAAGGACGTGGGATCCCATTGCTGGGCGGCCTGGAGAGCGGTTGTGTTTTTATCTTTAATCTTTAAACGCCATTGTTGATGAACCTACTCAGTGTTGAGAACATTTCTAAATCCTACGGGGAGCTGGTGCTCTTTGAAAACCTCTCCTTTGGCATCAACAAGGACCAAAAAATTGCCCTTATTGCCAAGAACGGAAGTGGCAAGACCTCCATTCTCAATATCCTTTCCGGGGCCGATGCCCCAGACTCCGGCCAGGTGAACTACCGCAAGAACATCCGGGTCTCCTTCTTGGCCCAAGAACCGCAAATGGATGGGAACCTCACCGTGGAGCAGACCATTTTTGCCTCGGACAACGAGGTGCTGCGCGTTATACAGGCCTATGAGGCCGCCCTGCAAGACCCCGAGGATGCGGAGCGCTACCAAAAGGCCTTTGAGGCCATGGAGCGCTTTGGCGCGTGGGACTTTGAGACCCAGTACAAACAGATCCTCTTTAAGTTGAAGTTGGAAGACATGCACGCCAAGGTGGCCCAGTTGAGCGGTGGCCAAAAAAAACGGTTGGCCCTGGCGAATGCCCTGATCAACCGGCCCGACCTCCTGGTCCTGGACGAGCCCACCAACCATTTGGACCTTGAGATGATCGAGTGGTTGGAAGATTACTTTGCCAAGGAGAACATGACCCTCTTCATGGTGACCCACGATCGCTTTTTCCTGGAACGGGTGTGCAATGAGATCTTGGAGCTGGACCAAGGCGTGCTCTACCCCTACAAGGGCAATTATTCCTACTATCTGGAAAAAAAGCAGGCCCGGATCGAACAACAGGCCGTGGAGGAGCACAAAACACAGATCCTGTTCAAAAAAGAGCTGGGCTGGATGCGGCGACAGCCCAAGGCAAGGACCACCAAGTCCAAGTCCAGGATAGACGATTTCAAGGCCATTAAGGAAAGGGCAGGGCAGCGCAGAAAGGAACACCAGATCCAGTTGGAGCTGAACATGGAGCGCATGGGCAGCAAGGTGGTAGAGCTGGTAAAGGTGTCCAAATCCTTCCCGGACAAACCCATTCTAAATGGTTTCAACTACAACTTCAACAAAGGGGAGCGCATTGGCATCATTGGCAAGAACGGCACCGGAAAATCTACCTTTCTAAACATCCTCTCCGGGCGGGCACAACCGGACAGCGGCAAGGTGATCATTGGCGACACCATTAAATTTGGCTATTACACCCAAAAGGGCATTGAGATCAAGGAGGGACAGAAGGTGATCGATGTGATCCGGGAGTTTGGCGACTTCATTCCCTTGATGAAAGGCAAGCAAATATCGGCCCAGCAACTTTTGGAGCGCTTCCTCTTTGACCGTAAAAAACAGTACGATTTTGTGGAAAAGCTGAGCGGCGGCGAGCGCAAGCGGCTGTACCTGTGCACGGTACTGATCCAAAACCCCAACTTTCTCATCTTGGACGAGCCCACCAACGACCTGGACATTGTTACCCTGAACGTATTGGAGAGCTTTCTGTTGGACTTTCAGGGCTGCCTCATCGTGGTCTCGCACGATCGGTACTTCATGGACAAGATCGTGGACCATCTGTTTGTTTTCAAGGGCGATGGCGTGGTGGCCGATTTCCCCGGGAACTACTCCGATTACCGAGCGTACGAGGACAGTAAGGTACAGGAACGGCGTGATCAAAAAAGCCCTTCCGAGCCCACCAAAAACACCTGGAAACAGCCCGAAACCGGCGCCAAGCTCTCCTACAGGGAGCAAAAGGAGCACAAACAATTGGAAAAGGACATCCAAAAACTGGAGGAAGAGAAAGAAGCGGTGGAGGCCCAATTTTTGGATGCCGGTCTCAGTGGTGAGGAAATTGACGCCCTCTCGGTGCGCCTAAAGGAAATTGCGGACACCATTGCCACCAAGACCGAGCGTTGGTTTGAGCTCTCTTCCATTTTGGAGGGGTAACATCTAATAGTCAGGGCAGTGCCCCCATCTATTGCCCTGAAATTGCGTGCCCGTTTTTGGTTCCCGTTTTTGGCCCGCACTGGCGGGGCTGGTAGGGCACCCTTTACAACCGGATAGAAGCCAGGTTTTCTGTTGATGATTTACAATCCTTGGCCGGGAAGATTAGGTTACCAGCGTGACGCTCGCACCAGCGAGTGGATATTGCGGATTACGTAGGGCTTGCTGATTTTCTATCAACGGGAACGTAAGATATTAACAATCAGCATTTTATTTTTGAACAATCGACGAATTCCGTTGTACAAGTGCACGGGTTTCCCTAACTTAGGGTAACATACCCGTGCAGTTATGATCAAATATACGCCATCGAACCAACTTACGCTGAACGGATTTTCCACCCCTTTCGAGAACGAGCTCTCGCCCGACAACCGCTGGGTAAAACT
>NZ_JBLFEO010000021.1:0-84038 GCF_047345505.1 Maribacter aquimarinus
CGGGTATGTTACCCTAAGTTACGGAAACCCGTGCACTTGTACAACGGAATTCGTCGATTGTTCAAAAATAAAATGCTGATTGTTAATATCTTACCTTCCCGTTGATAGAAAATCAGCAAGCCCCATTTTAGGTACCTACTGCGTTGCGTGACCACATCCTTCTACCTGCAAACCTCTTTGAGCAGCCCGTGCATCCAGTCGGCGCATTCCCATAAGAGCTTAAAATTGGTCGGGTAGCGCATATGGCTCTCCTAGCAGGTGGCGTCCATATCGGTGGCGGGCCTCCCGTCAATGTAGGCCGACCAGTTTCCGTAGAGGGCCTTCTGCACCGTGCCCATGTCCAGTTTCGCCTCGAGCTCGCAGCGGACCACGCTCCCGATCTTGTGGTTCACCAGCCTTTCGGCCCCCAGGTATATGCTTTGGAAGAAGTGCCGATCCGGTTTGCCGTTGAGGCCCTCGACGAGCTTCCTGTCCGAGCAGCCGACGTAGTGCATCAAAAACATCCCGGCGACCTTACACCTGGGAGAAAAAATCGGTCTTGGCCCCATCTCGGCCTCCGCAAGGCCCAAGGCCCAAGCCATCTCGTCCCAGGGGACGGCCCGGTAAATCTTGCCGAGCCCAGAGCAGAGGAAACGGTCGTGGAGTTTGTTGAACTGCTCCTCCTGGGGGGAAGAAAGCAAAACGTGCTGGAAATCGCGGCTTCTTCTTATCTTGAACATATCCTTTTAGATAAAAAACCTGTTTTCTGAGCTAAAGCGTCATTTTTGGAATTCTGTTTTATCTAGGATCCGGTTTATTAATCTGACAATGAATAGGTTGATTAACTTCTGAATGTCCCAAGCAACTTTGGATAAAACAAAAAACGGGACTTTCCACTCAGTTTGTGAAAAATCCCCTTTATTGACCGTGGAGGGATTGCATATTCCAAATGAGCTCCGATTTGCAAATAGGGCCGAACGAAAAAAGGAACGATTGGCCTTTGTAGCGCGGAGCCAGACAACGCGACTGAAGGGCTATCGCCCTAATTCATTACTTTTTCTGAAACTTTGAAGCTATCCTTTAATTTCTCCAAAAACAAAGAACCACGTCAAAAAAAAAAAGACGTGGTTCTCTGCTTGTAGTGACCGCGGAGGGATTCAAACCCCCAACCCTCAGAGCCGAAATCTGATGCGCTATTCAGTTGCGCCACGCGGCCGTACTATTTCCTATACACCGTTCTTTCCAGGAACCATCCGATCCATTGACCGCACTGGCATTACCCTAGACTTGTCTTGACAATGGCGGCAATGGTCTTCCCGTCTGCACGGCCCGCCAATTTTTTTGAAACAATGCCCATGACCTTGCCCATGTCCTTCATTCCAGAGGCGCCAACTTCCCCAATGGTATCCACCACCACTTTTTTTATGGCATCTTCCCCCAGCTGCTCCGGTAAAAACCGCTCCAATACCTTCACCTGCGCCAACTCGGGAGCGGCCAGATCTTCCCTGCCCTGCTGCGAAAAGATGGCGGCACTGTCCTTGCGCTGTTTCACCAACTTTTGCACCAACTGCACTTCCCCTTCTTCACTGAGCTCGCCCTCGCCACTGGTCTTGGCCAGCAACAGGGCGGATTTAATGGCCCGCAAGGATTCCAGGGCAACACTGTCCTTTGCCTTCATGGCCAGTTTCATCTGTTCCGTTACCTCATCTTGCAAGGGCATACCTGTTCATTTTGGGAGGCGAAGATAAAAAATAAACCTGAAAACCACAGTGGTTTTCAGGTTTAAACTTTTTAAAACATCACAAAGGAATCAGTCCACGTTGTCATGCAGGAAGGAGTTGTTGGACCGCAACTGCTTGTCACTATTGCTGTCCTCGCTCAGCGATGTCCTGGATATCTTACCCTCTGGGGCCCGCTGTTGCAGATCGATCCCCTTGCGCTTGTATGCAGGCTCTTTTTCCCGCTCGTCCAAATTGGATAGATTGTTCTTGAACTTATAGTTGAAATCCTTGAGCTTACGTTTGCGTTCATCTACCCGTTGTCTCAACAACTCCTCGATCGGGGTCTCCATGGGATCGATTTCCTGGGAGGGATTGGTCTGGGTCTCCGTTACCTTCTTGGTCTCGAACACCAACTCATCGTCCACGATCTTGGGCTCAAATTTCTCTGCCTTGGATGTTGCCCCAGTGAGCTGTTGCTCCAATTGCATATAATCGTCCAGACTGTGCTGTGTTCTCCCTTGCTTGTTGTATTCCAAAACGGGGGTCACCTCAATACTCCCCTCAACCTCCAGGTCCTTGACCTCATCATCCAGGTCAAAAGTGATCACGTTGTCCCGTTCCTTGTTTTGATCGGACGGGTTGGCGGCTTCAAACTGCAAGGTGATCTGGTCCTTTCCCGTAGGTTTGACCTCTACGGCATCCACCACATCCAAATTGCTTATGGCGTTTGTGTTGTCTATGATGACAAAGTCATCCTCACTGGTCTCTTCTGCAATGACCTCCTCATAGAACACATTGAAATTTTTGATGTAGTTTGTAGTGGGGATCAGCTCAAAGTTGCCATCGTCCAAAAACTCATATTTTGCCCCGGACTCCTCCTCTTCTTCTTCCATTTCCAGGGTGTGCACCTTGGCAGGGCTGCCCATGAGCTGTTGGGCTTCCCGTTGGCCCTCTTCCAGGGTATGGATTATTTTTTTGCTCTCCGTGTTCACAATATCATCCTGCTGTTCCACATTAAAGCCAGTGGCAATGACCGTCACGGCAATGGCCTCTCCCAGACTTTCATCTTCGCCAACCCCCATGATGATGTTGGCCCCGTGGCCCGCCTCTATTTGTATGTGGTCATTGATCTCGCCGATCTCGTCAATGGTGATTTCCTGTGCCCCGGAGACGATCAACAAGAGCACGTTCTTGGCACCGGTAATTTTATTGTCATTGAGCAAGGGCGAATCCAAGGCCTTCATGATGGCCTCGTTTGCCCTGGCCGATCCAGAGGCGATGGCCGAACCCATGATGGCCGTGCCACTGTTGCTGAGCACGGTCTTGGCATCCCTAAGGTCAATGTTCTGGGTATAGTGGTGGGTTATGACCTCCGCTATGCCCCTGGCAGCCGTGGCCAAGACCTCATCTGCCTTTGAGAAGCCCGCCTTGAAGCCCAAATTGCCATAGACCTCCCTGAGCTTATTGTTGTTGATGACAATGAGCGAATCCACGTTCTTTCGCAATTTTTCAATACCTCTTTGGGCCTGATCACATCGCATCTTGCCCTCGAATTGAAAGGGCATGGTCACGATCCCCACGGTGAGCACATCCAGTTCCTTGGCCTGCTTGGCAATGACGGGAGCGGCACCTGTACCGGTACCCCCGCCCATTCCCGCGGTGATGAAAACCATTTTGGTGGACGTACCCAGCATGCTCTTCAAATCTTCCATGCTCTCCATGGCGGCCTGTTCGCCCACTTCGGGATTGGCACCAGCCCCCAATCCTTCCGTCAACGAAACGCCCAGTTGTATTTTGTTGGGCACGGGACTGTTGTCCAATGCCTGTGCATCCGTGTTGCAGACCACAAAGTCCACCCCATTGATGCCCGCCTGGAACATATGGTTTATGGCATTGCTGCCACCGCCACCCACGCCAACTACCTTTATGACGTTGCTTTGGTTTTTGGGAAGGTCAAATGAGATACTGTCAAAATCGCTGTTCTTGCTCATGTTTGTTTTTATTACTGGTTACTGTGTGCGTTGTTGTTCTTACGTTTATTCGGCATTGTCCAAAAATTCCTTGAGCCTGTCTGCCCATTTGTCAAAGACGGTCTGCCTTTTCCCCATGGTCTCCTCCCTTTTGGCCCGCTGTGCCTCCCGTTGTTCTTCGGTTTGATCGGTCTTTTGGGCTCCCGAGTTGTCCGCGGCCTTCTTGCCCATGTTCTTTTTCTCGGTTTCAATGGCGTTCATGAGAAGGCCCACGGCCGTGGCGTAGAGCGGGCTGGCCACTTTCTGGTCAGAGTCGCCCGCCAGGTGCTCATTGGGGTAGCCAATACGGGTATCCATTCCCGTAATGTATTCCACCAGTTGCTTCAGGTGTTTCAATTGACTGCCCCCTCCGGTGAGGACAATACCGGCGATCAATTTCTTTTTCTGTTCCTCGTGCCCGTAGTTCTTGATCTCCATGTACACTTGCTCCACGATCTCCACCACTCTGGCGTGGATGATCTTGGAAAGGTTCTTTAGGGATATTTCCTTGGGTTCCCTTCCCCGAAGCCCCCTAATGGACACAATTTCGTTGTCTTTGTTCTCTCCGGGCCAAGCCGATCCAAACTCGGTCTTTAACCGTTCTGCCTGCTTCTCTATAATGGAGCAGCCCTCCTTGATGTCTTCCGTAATGATGCCACCACCAAAGGGTATAACGGCCGTATGGCGGATAATGCCATCCTTGAAGATGGCCAGATCGGTGGTACCGCCCCCTATGTCTATCAGGGCCACACCGGCCTCTTTCTCCTCTTGGCTCAGAACGGCATTGGCCGATGCAAGGGGCTCCAGGGTAATGTTACCCAACTCAAGACCGGCGCTCTTGATGCACCTGCCCACGTTTCTTATGGAAGACACTTGACCCACCACCACGTGGAAATTGGCCTCCAGCCTACCGCCGTACATGCCTTTGGGCTCCTTGATCTCTGCCTGGCCGTCCACCTTGTACTCTTGGGGCAGCACGTGTATTATTTCCTCACCGGGAAGCATGATGAGCTTGTACACCTGGTTGCAGAGGTTATCCAGGTCTTGATCGTTGATCACCTCCTCCGAATCGGGTCGGGTAATGTAGTCACTGTGCTGTAAGCTCCTTATGTGCTGGCCCGCAATGCCCACCACCACGGAACCTATTTTAAGTCCCGAGTTGAGTTCGGCCTCCTGAACGGCCTGTTGAATGGATTTAATGGTTTGGGTAATGTTGTTCACCACCCCCCTGTGCACCCCGAGACTTTTGGCCATGCCCATGCCCAATACCTCTATTTTGCCATAGTCATTTTCTTTGCCGATCATGGCCACGATCTTGGTGGTACCAATATCCAACCCTACCGAATACTTTACATTTTCCATTGTTCTATATTTTAGTGCACACCACTTGATTATTGAATTCCAAACTTACCGATGCAAATTGGTCCAGGGTGTTGTCCCGTCCGGCCTTTGCATAAAAAGCCTTGAAATTGCTGAATTTCTGTTCCAGATTGCCCACATCGCCAAGATGCACCACAAAATCGTTCAGCCTAAATTTCAATTGATAGTCGTTTTCCTCTACAATGTGTATGCCTATGACATTTTTTCTATAAAACTCGTCCGTGTTCACCAGTTCTATGATGGTGTACACATCTTCCAGGGCCTTGCCGGTGATTTTCCCGGTTATGATGGGCACCCGGGCACTATGGCTTTTGGAAAGCGGCATCCGTTTTCCCTCTTCGTCCAGGTAGAAATTGGTTTCACCCGCTACCCGTCCCAAGGGCGTTCGCTGCTCTATTTGGGCAACGAGCAGGCCCTCCAAGGTCAAAAAAACCTCTGCATCCTTTACCATTTCATTGGCCTCAAGGACTTTTTCCATCGCATTCAAATCTAAATTTTCTTTGGGGTTGTTTTTTGGCTCCCCAAAAGTTTGTATCAACATTTTATTAACGGCATCCTCGGTAATGTAGAGGTTGTCACTGCCTTTGAACTCTATGATCGTTTTGGCCGTGGGACGCAGGGCGTTCCTATGGTTCGAGAAGGCAAAAAGCCCCCCCAGCAACAACAACAGCCCCAGCACCCTCAAGATGTTCCAACTAGTTTGCATACGCCAATTCTTGTTTTAGTTTCTGGGCCTCCTGCCCTATGTCTCCGGCCCCCATGGTAACCAACACCTGGGGCGCCCTGTTCGCTACTTCCGAAAGCAGCCCCTCCTTGGTCACCTTTTTCTTGTCGGCCACCTTGATCTTGTCCAGGAGCCAGGCCGAATCTACGCCCTCAATGGGTGCTTCCCGGGCGGGATAAATCTCCAACAGGAGCACGGCATCGAAAAGGGAGAGGCTCGCGGCAAAATCATCGGCAAGATCACGGGTACGGGAAAACAGGTGTGGCTGAAAAACGGCCAACGTTCCCTTGCCGGGATGCATTTCTGAAATGGCCTGGTGCACCGCGGCTATTTCCGCGGGATGGTGGGCATAATCATCTATGAACACCAGATCGGGACTGTTCAGGCAATAGCTGAACCTGCGCTGTACCCCTTTGAAGGATTGCAGCGCCGCTGCGAGTGCCCCGTGGTCTTGGGTCACCTCCAAGGCCATGGCAAAAGCCACCACCGCGTTGAGCAGGTTGTGCCTGCCGGGCTTTTTAAAAACCACGTCCCGTAGCACCTTCTTTGGCGTGACCAGGTCAAACACATAGGCGCCGTCCCTAACCTTGATCTGCTCGGCACGGAAATCGGCATCGTCTTCCAGACCGTAGGTAAGGCCCTTAAAGGGAAGCCCGTTCCTCACGTACAGGGTGCCCCCGGCGTCCAATTTTGCCGCAAAGGCGCCAAAGGTCTGGTTCAGTTGCTCCTCATCTCCATAAATATCCAGATGGTCCGCATCAACCGAGGTGATACAGGCCACATTGGGGTGCAATTTTAAAAAGCTCCTATCGTACTCATCGGCCTCCACTACCGCCACCTCATTGCCCTTGAGGATAAAATTGCTGTTGAAATCCTCCGAAATCCCGCCTAAAAAAGCTATGAGCGGCGCACCGGCCTCCAAGAGCAAATGGGCCAGAATGGCAGAGGTGGTGGTCTTGCCGTGGGTGCCCGCTACGGCCAAACAGAAGGGTTGTTGGGTGATGATGCCCAACACTTCGGACCGTTTTTTAACATCGAAACCATTTTCCAAAAAATATTGGTACTCCCCGTGCGTTGATGGCACGGCGGGCGTATATACCACCAAAGTGGTCCCCTGCTCCAAAAATGGGTGCGGCACGGTAGTGATATCGTCCTGATAATGGATCTGCATGCCACTTTCCGACAGCGATCGGGTCAAGGCAGATGGGGTCCTGTCATAACCGGCCACGGCTTTCCCCATAAAGACAAAGTACCGGGCCAGGGCAGACATGCCAATGCCCCCAATGCCTATGAAATACACCCTATGTATGTTGTCCATGTCCATTTAAGCTGTCAGTATCTTTTCTATCTCATCACAAATATGGGCCGTTGCACGGGGCAGCGCCTGGGCCCTACAGTTCCTTGAGAGTTCTTCCCGCCGCTCTTTTGAGACCAACAGATGGCCAAGCTCCTTCTCAAAATCAGCTTGCAGTTGGGATTCCTTGATCATCACCGCCGCGTTGTGCGCCACCATGGCCTCGGCATTCTTGGTCTGGTGGTCCTCTGCCACCCAGGGCGATGGTATAAAAACCACCGGTTTGCCCACCAAACACAATTCGGAGACCGCACCCGCACCGGCCCTGGAAACAATGAGGTCTGCCGCGGCATAGGCCATATCCATCCTGTTTAGAAAAGCGTGCACTTTTACCGTCTTGGATTCCTTGTCCGCATATTGGGATATGTATCCCTTCCCGCACTGCCAGAGCAATTGCAGTCCCTTCCGATCAAAATATCCCAACTTTTGGGCCACCAGCTCGTTCACGCTCTTGGCACCCAGGCTACCGCCCAACACCAAGAGGGTGGTCTTACCGGGTTCCAGGCCAAAAAATTCTTGGGCCGGGCCCTGATCCATGTTCAGGTCCAAAAGGTCTGCCCTGACCGGGTTGCCGGTTTTTACAAGTTTGTCCGCCGGAAAAAAACGTTCCATACCATCATAGGCCACAAAGATCTTCTTCACCTTGTCCTTGAGCAACTTATTGGTTATGCCTGCGAACGAATTCTGCTCTTGAAGCACACAGGGCAACCCCTTGGCAGACGCCCTGTACAGAAGGGGACCGCTTGCAAACCCTCCGGTGCCCACCACCAGGTGGGGCTTAAAACGGGACAATATGCGACCTGCGTTGTACAAACTATGCATCAATTTTATGGGAAACATCATGTTTTTAAGGGTCAGTTTCCTTTGCAACCCTCTGATCCACAATCCTTTTATCTCGTAGCCGGCCTGCGGCACCTTTTCCATTTCCATTCTGTCCTTGGCCCCCACAAAAAGGAACTTGGCATCGGGGTGGCGCCGTTTTAGCTCATTGGCTATGGCCAAGGCCGGATAGATATGGCCGCCCGTACCGCCTCCGGACAATATGAACCTATAGCTGCCCACTGAGAACGGCCAAAGGGTTATTGCTGTCCCCTTCCGTGGGGCTTTCGTCCATCTGTTTTTGGTTGCGTTTGTTACTGGCGCTCAAAATGATGCCAATGGCCAAACAGGTCATCCAGCTAGAGGTGCCCCCACTGCTCAACAGCGGAAGGTTTTGGCCGGTTACCGGGAACATCTCCACCGCCACGGCCATGTTCACCAGAGCCTGGAACACAATGGGCAAGCCCACCCCCAGCACCAGCAATTTGCTGAACACGGTATGGCAACCGTTGGCCACCACCACCACCCGAAACAGGAACAGCATGTAAAAAAACATTACGGCCACACCGCCAACCAGACCGTATTCCTCCACAATAATGGCGTATATAAAGTCCGATGAGCTCTGGGGCAACAAATTCTTCTGAACGCTCTTCCCGGCACCCTTGCCAAAGACACCCCCGGTGGCAATGGCGATCTTGGCCTTTTCTATCTGGTAGTTGGCTTCCTTATCGTCCGGATTGTTGAAGCTGTCTATACGGCTCATCCAGGTATCTACCCTGTTGGGGAAGAGATCGGGAAAGGCCTTTGCCGTGACAACGAACATGGTCAAAAACAGTATCCCCGCACCCACAATGGCCAACAGGTACTTAAAGGGATAGCCCCCTAAAAAGCAGATCATCATGACCATGGTGAACAAGATGGCCGCCGTGGAAAAATTGGCGGGCAAAATGAGAAACACCACCATAAAGACGGGAACCCACAAGGGCAAGAAACTTTTGGCAAAGGTCACGGTCTTGTCCCTGATATGGGAAAGGTAACCGGCCACATAGGCCAAGAGCACCACCGAGGCCAAATTGGATGGCTGAAAACCAAATCCCACAAAGGGGATCCTGATCCATCTACTGGCATTGGTGCCCCCTTCGGAACCTCCTTGTGCCAAAACAAAAATGAGCAACAACATCACCACGGGAAGGGCAATCTTGCTCAGGCCGTTGAAATAGTGGGTGGGCACGTTGTGCATGCCGTACATGATGCCAAATCCCAGGAACAGCAACAGGGCGTGCTTCATTAAATGGCCCACGGTGGTGCCGTTGCCCACCACATAGACCAAGTTGCTGCTGGCGCTGTACACCGGAAGAAAGGAAAAAATGGCCAATAGGGCCGCTATGGCCCAAATGGCTTTGTCTCCCCTGATATTTTTAAAAAATGCTTGCACTACAGATTCTTTATGCAGTTTTTAAATTGGTCTCCCCGATCTTCATAGTTTTTGAACAGATCAAAACTGGCGCAGGCGGGAGACAAGAGCACCGTATCTCCGCGTTCCGCAATTTTGTAGGCCACCTTGACGGCTTCCTCCATGGCAAAGGTCTCCACCAAAAGGTCCACCACATTGCCAAAGGTGTCCTTGATGCTGGCATTGTCCAGGCCCAAACAGATAATGGCCTTGACCTTTTCCCGTACCAAGGGCATGAGCTGCTTGTAGTCATTGCCCTTGTCCACCCCGCCAACGATCCAGACAATGGGGCTCTTTACGCTCTCCAAGGCATAGTAGGTGGCATTCACGTTGGTGGCCTTGGAGTCGTTCACATATTTCACGTGGTGTATCTTGAGCACCTGCTCCAAACGGTGCGGCGCCCCTTGGAAGGTGGTAACACATTCCCTAATGGTCTGTTTACGGATACCCACCAACTTTGCTATGGTGGCGGCGGCCATGGTGTTCTTAAGATTGTGCTGGCCTTCCAGCGCCAAGTTGTCTGCTGTCATTTTAATCGTGTCCATTTCTGTGTTAATATGTATTTCCCCTTCCTTTAAAAAGGCCCCTTGTTCCAAAACCGAGCGTAAGGAGAAAGGCAATCTCCTTGCTACCGTCCCATGCTTTTCAAATCCCTTTTCCAGCACCAGGTCATCTCCATCATAGATCAGATAATCCGTATGGTCCTGGTTCATGGTCATTCTAAATTTTGAAGCCACATAGTTCTCGAACTTATGTTCGTACCGATCTAAATGATCGGGCGTAATATTGGTGATCACCCCTATGTGGGGCTTAAAGTCCACGATGCCATCCAACTGGAAACTGCTTACCTCCAGTACGTAGTAATCGTGCTCTTCCTCGCTCACCATTTTGGCAAAACTATCGCCAATGTTTCCCGCCATCCCCACATTGAGCCCGGCCGTTTTCAGGATATGGTGGGTAAGCATGGTGGTGGTGGTCTTGCCATTGCTTCCCGTTATGGCAATAAGGGTTGCCTTGGTGTGGCGTGCCGCGAACTCGATCTCGGAGATCACGGGAACACCTTTCTCCCTGAGTGCCCGCACCAGGGGCACCGTATCCGGGATCCCGGGGCTCTTCATCACCAGATCGGCCTGCATGATCCGCGAACCGGTATGTTGGCCACCTTCCCACTCAATTTCATTTTCTTCAAGAACGTCCCGGTATTTCTGCGCCACCTCTCCCAGATCGGAAACAAAGACGGCATATCCTTTCTTTTTGGCCAACAGTGCCGTTCCCACGCCACTTTCTCCCGCCCCCAAGACCACCAACCTCTGCATCCTATCTCACTTTTAGGGTCACAATGGTGATAATGGCCAGCAGAATGCCAATGATCCAAAACCGTGTCACGATCTTGCTCTCATGGTATCCCTTTTTCTGGTAGTGGTGGTGCAACGGGGCCATCAAAAAGATGCGTTGCCCCACGCCGGTGCGTTTTTTGGTGTACTTAAAGTACCCCACCTGCAGCATGACCGAGAGGGATTCTGCCAGGAAGATCCCGCACAATATGACCAACAGCAGTTCTTTTCTAACAATGATGGCAATGACGGCAATGACCCCACCAATGGTAAGGCTGCCGGTATCTCCCATAAAAACCTGGGCCGGAAAGGCGTTGTACCACAAAAACCCTATGAGGGCCCCGACAAAGGCGGTAATGAAGACCAGGAGCTCGCCGGCACGGGGAATGAACATGATGTCCAGGTAGTCCGAAAAAATAATGTTCCCCGAGACCCAGGCAAAAATGCCCAAAGTGAGCACAATAATCGCCGATGTGCCGGCCGCCAGACCGTCTATCCCATCGGTAAGGTTGGCTCCGTTGGACACTGCCGTAACAATGAGGATCACCACGGGAATAAAGAGCAACCAGGCGTACTGGCCGGCACCTTCCCCCATCCAGTCAATCAGGCTGGTATAGTCCAGTTCATTGTTCTTAAAGAAAGGCACGGTGGTCACCGTGGATTTAACGTCCTTTCCCTTAACGTTCACCACCTCATAATTGGCGTTGATGGCCGTGGTGTCATGATCGCGCATGGTCACCTCTGGGTGAAAATAAAGGGTGGCCCCCACAATGAGCCCTAGCACCACTTGCCCCAAGACCTTGAACTTGCCGTGCAGCCCTTTTTTGTTCTTTTTGAAGATTTTGATGTAGTCGTCGATGAAGCCAATGGCGCCCATCCAAAGGATGGTGACGATCAGCAAAATGATGTAAATATTGGTAATGTCCGCAAAGAGCAGCACGGGGATCAACGTGGACATAATGATGATGAGGCCGCCCATGGTGGGCGTGCCCGCCTTCTCCTTTTGCCCGTCCAGGCCAAGGTCCCGCACGGTTTCCCCGATCTGCTTGCGGCGCAAGAGCACAATGATCCTCTTGCCATATACGGTGGCCAGCAAAAGGGAGAGCAGCACGGCCATCGCGGCGCGAAAGGTCAGGAACCCAAAGAGCGAAGCCCCCGGGAACTGATATTCACTTTCCAAAAAGTCGAAAAAATAGGTTAACATGACAAGGGCCCGTGGCCGTTTTTATTTTTCCAGCTGCCGTAACTGTTCCGTTACTATTTTATAATCGTCAAAGTCCTCGCGCACCCCATTGGTTTCCTGGTAGGTCTCATGGCCCTTCCCGGCCACCAGGATAATATCATTGGGGGCCGCCATTTGGCAAGCCGTCCTTATGGCCTGCAGGCGGTTCTCTATGGCCAGCACCTTTCTTTGGTCCTGCGGCCCCACGCCGGCGTTGATCTCCTCAATGATCTTGGAGGGCGATTCCGTTCTGGGATTGTCCGATGTAAAGATGACCTTACTGCTCATCTCGGCTGCGATTTTGCCCATTACCGGACGCTTTGAGCTGTCTCTGTCGCCACCACACCCCACAACGGTGATGACGTTTTCATTTCCAGTTCTCAATGTGCCGATGGTATCGAGCACATTCTTTAAAGCATCCGGCGTATGGGCATAATCAACAATAGCCGTAATGTTGTCCTTGGAGACATAATATTGAAACCTTCCGTCCACCGTCTCCAGTTCGCTCAACAACCTCAGCGTTTCCAGGGTTTCCAGTCCCAGAAGGTGGGCCGTGGCGTAGATGGCCAGGACATTGTAGGCGTTAAAATGGCCTATGAGCTTGGTCCATAGTTCATTCTCGTTCACCTTGAGCAACTGCCCATCAAATTGGCCTTCCAAGATCTGGGCCCTGTAATCGGCATAGTTCTTTAAGGCATAGGTGAACTTTCTGGCCTTGGTGTTCTGGACCATCACCAAACCGTTCTTGTCATCTATGTTCGTTAGGGCAAAAGCTTGCTTTGGCAGTTGATCGAACAACATTTTTTTGGCATCCCTGTAGTCGGCAAAGGTCTTGTGGTAGTCCAGATGATCATGGGACAGGTTGGTGAAAATGGCCCCGGCAAAGGTGAGTCCCTCCGTTCTTCTTTGGTGTATGCCGTGCGAACTGGCCTCCATAAAGCAGAACTCCACCCCTGCCTCGTTCATGAGCTTCAGGTGCTTGTTTATGGTGATGGCGTCCGGCGTGGTGTGCGTTGCAGGGTAGGCCTTGTCCCCGACCATGATCTTAATGGTGCTGAGCAGCCCTACTTTGTATCCGGCTTTTTTGAAGAGTTGGTAGAGCAAACTGCTCACCGTGGTCTTTCCGTTGGTTCCCGTGACCCCCACCAATTTCAAGTTCTTTGAGGGGCTGTCATAAAAATTGGACGCCATGATGGCCAGGGCGCTCTGCCCACGGTCCACTTGCACGTAGGTAACCTGGTCTTCCAGATGTTCCGGCATGTCCTCGCAGACAACCGCAATGGCCCCGGAAGCCAGCGCATTGGCAATATGGTCGTGCCCGTTGGCCAGGGTGCCCTTGATGGCCACGAACACGGCGTCTTGGCCAATCTCCCTACTGTCAAAGCACACTTGCGCCACGGGCAGGTGGGTACTGCCGCTCACGGCCCTTAGGCCCACTCCGAACAATATGTCCTTCAATAGCTTCATGAGAGTTCCAAAACAATTTTTTCCACCTGCTCCAGGTCGGTGCCCTGCACCACGGATTGTGCCTTTACCTTGCCGTTGCCCTTCACTTCTACCTTAAGCCCCAAATTTTCGAGGATGGCCACGGCATCCATACCGCTCATTCCACGTACGTTGGGCACGCTTGCGTAAGCTTTCGAGGCCTCTTCGTAGTAGGTGCCATAAGCCTGGTTCAACTTGGCCGCCATGACCTCCCTTACATCCACCTCATCCGTAAGGGGCGATGTGGCGTACACCTTTTGGGCCACGGATTTAAAGACGGGGCCAGACACATCGGCCCCGTAGTAGCCAAGACCCCTGTCCGGTTCATGGATCACCACGATACAGGAGTATTTTGGGTCATCTGCGGGAAAGTAGCCCGCAAAGGTGGAGATGTACTGTAGTTTGTCCGGGTCTTTTTCCACGTAAAACTTTTGTGCGGTGCCCGTTTTGCCAGCCATGGAAAAATGGGCAGAGTACAACCTGTGCCCTGTACCCTCTTCTTTTTCCACCACGTTTTTAAGCAATTGCTGTACTTTTTTGGCGGTTTCCTTACTGCAAATGGCCGGGTTAAGGACATCTTTGTTGAACTTCTTAATGGTACGGTCCCATTCCTTCACTTCCTTTATGAGCCTTGGCCGCACCAACTCGCCATCATTGGCTATGGCATTGTAAAAAGCCAACTGCTGCAAGGGCGTCATGGCCACCTCGTACCCATAGGCCATCTGGGCCAAGGAAAGTCCGGACCAGCCCTCGTCCCCTGGGTAGCGCAGCACGGGAACCCCCTCGCCCTTTATGGGCAACCCCAGTTCCTTGTGCAGGCCCATGGCCATTAGCCGGTTCACATACTTTTCCGGGCGGTCTTTATAAGCCTCGTTCACCACTTTGGCAAATGCCGTATTGGAAGACACCTCAAAGGCCCGGCCCATGGATATCTTCCCAAATCCGCCCCTTTTGGCGTCCCTTACCGTATGCCGGTAGATCTTCCAGCGGCCCTTTTCCGTGTCCACAACGGTGTTGGTATCAATGACCTTGTCTTCCAATAGGGCCACCATGTTCATCAACTTAAAGGTGGATCCAGGCTCATGGGACTCTCCTATGGCGTAGTTTAAGCGCTCATAGTACTTCCCTCCCTTGGTACGGCCCAGATTGGAAATGGCCTTGACCTCACCGGTCTTGGTCTCCATGACAATGACGGTGCCGTGATCGGCCTTATATTTTTCCAACTGCCGCAACAAGGCGTGGTGGGCAATGTCCTGTATGTTGATGTTTATGGTGGAATAGACATCATAGCCATCCTTTGGCTCCACCATGTTGTTCATCCCTATAGGCTTCCACTGTCCCTTGGCTATTTTTTGTTTCATTCGCTTGCCGGCCACCCCGCGCAAGTAGTCTCCAAAGGCGCCTTCCATGCCCACCCGGGTGCGGTAACCGTTTTCGTCCTCGCGCTCATAGCCCACGCTGCGCTCCGCAATTTTTCCCAGGGGGTGCTCCCTTTTGGTCTGCTGCTCCACAATGAGCCCTCCCTTGAAACTACCTTTATTGAAAAGCGGAAAGGACTTTACGGCCATGTACTCCGAGTAATCCAGATTGCGGGCCACCAGGGCATAGCGGTTCTTGTTGGCCCTGGCCTTTCTGAGCAATTGGGCATAATGCCCGGACGGCTTGCCCAGCAGTTTGCCCAGTTCCACCGCCAAAGGCTGCACCCCTTCGCTAAAATCCTTCTGGGAGACGGTCATTGCATCAAAACGAACGGTATATCTGCTCACGGAGGTGGCCAAGAGACTGCCATCGTCCGCGTACAGGTTTCCACGGTTGGGGTCAATGGTCTTCATCTCGGTGGTACTCGCTTTGGCCAGCTCAATATAAGTATCGCCCTCCACCACCTGAATGGAAACAAGCTTTAGCACCACCGCAAGACCAAACAGCCCCAGTGCGCCGGCCACAAGGTACAATCTGTTCATAATGCTTTTTTCGGTGGTTGGCATACTAGCGGTTCGGGGTTATATGGGTTACTATGATCTTCTTTGGGGGCGCACTGGAGGGCTCCAGGCCTTTCTCGGCAAGCGCCCCCGTAATCGTCGATTCCAACTTTAACTGCTGCACATCAGAGCGCACATCCACAAACTCGTTCCTCAGTTCACGTACCTCCTCGCTCAAGGCCGCGATCTTGTGCACCTTCTTTTCGGCACTGTGGGCACTGGAGATCATGATGGTGGCCAGAACGGACATAAAAATGATGAAGAGCCAGTTCTTGGGCGCGGCGTCCCCGCTCACCAAGAACTCTCCCCTTAACAAATCCATGAAACGTGCTGTCATCTTCATTACAACCATTTAAATTGTTGGCCCTTGTTTCTTTTTTGTTCCCAGTTTCTCCGCCAGGCGCAGCTTTGCGCTCCTGGCCCTATTGTTCCTGGCCACCTCCTCCTTGGTGGGAACGATCAGGGCGCCCACTTTTCCCAAGGGCACCAGCTTGTTGCCGTAAAAATCCTTCTCTGGCTCCCCTTGGAACTTGCCGGAACGTATAAAATTTTTTACCAAGCGATCCTCCAAAGAGTGATAGCTTATGGCGCTTAAGCGACCGCCCACCGATAGCAAGCCGGGCACCTGCTCCAAAAACTCCTTGATCACCTGCACCTCTTGGTTCACCTCTATCCTAATGGCTTGGTACACCTGGGCCAAGATCTTGTGCCGTTTGTGCGCCGGAAGAAATGTTGCCAAGGCGGCCTTGACGTCTTCCGTGGTGGACAAGGGCCTTAGCTCCCGCTGTGAAACAATGGCCCTGGCCATGGCACCCGCGTTTCGCAGTTCCCCAAAATCAAAAAGCACCCTTCTTAGGTCTTCCTCACTGTAGGTGTTGAGCACGGTGTTTGCGGACAAGGTGTTTCGCCGGCTCATCCTCATGTCCAGCTCCGCTTCAAACCGTGTGGAAAAACCACGGTGTGCCTGATCGAACTGGTGGGAAGAGACCCCAAAATCGGCCAAAATACCATCTACCTTCTTTATGCCATAGAACCTCAAAAACTGACCGATGTACCTAAAGTTCTCTTCAATGAGAACAAAACGGGGGTCGTCCAGAACATTTGCCCTTGCGTCCTCATCCTGGTCAAAGGCGTACAGACGGCCACCGGGGCCCAGCCTGTTCAAAATCTCACGGGAATGCCCGCCACCGCCAAAAGTTACATCCACATAGGTGCCGTCTTCCCGGACATTGAGCCCATTGACAGCTTCGTGCAACAACACCGGATCATGATACACTGCCTTTGCCATTGTCCAGATTCATTACCCTTTTGGCCAATTTTCGCTTCTCCTTCTTTGATGCGGAGACTTTCTCCGTATATTTCTCCCGGTCCCAGATCTCCAGGCTCTTGCCCAAGGGGGCAATGGTGACCTCCTTGGAAATGCCGGCCATGGACACCAAGTCCTTGGGGATGAGCAGGCGACCGGACCCGTCCACCTCCACACGCCGTAGGCCCGAGGTGTACATTCTTATGAAATTCAGGTTCTTCTCATCAAACCTGCTTTTCTGATTGAGCTCCCGCATGACCCGCTCCCATTCATGGGCCGGATACAGCTCCAAACAATCTTCGTAATAGGATTTTTTGATGTAAAAACCATTTTTTAAAATGGGGTCCATCTGGTCGCGCAGGGCCACGGGCAACAACACCCTGCCCTTGGCGTCTGCCTTGCAATAGAAAACCTCAAAGAAAAAAATGTCCAAATCCCCTTGGTTGATTATAGGTACCAAATATATTCATTTCTTTCCCACTTTTTACCACAAAATCCCACATTGTTGATAAATTATGGATTTTTGACCCTAATTTTGGGTCAATTTTGGTTCAAAACCACTTTTTTGAAGCCCATTTGTTTTGGCGGAAACCCCAAAAGCACCCTCCCCGAGGGCCAAAAGTTTCCCTTTCCCTAACATTGAAATGCCTATATTTGCGCAATAACCAGTGCCATTCTGAATGCAAGACGAAGTTATCAAGGACGGAAAATTCAGGTATATTGAAAAAGGTGACGGAACCCCCATTATTATATTGCATGGCCTTATGGGCGGTTTGAGCAATTTTCAAGGGGTCACGGAATATTTTCCAAAAAAGGGCTACAAGGTGCTCATCCCCGAACTGCCCCTTTATGACATGCCCATGCTCAAGACCACCGTGAAGAATTTTGCGAAGTACCTGGAGCAATTCATCAAATACAAGAATCTGGACCAGGTAATTCTCTTGGGCAACTCTTTGGGCGGGCACATTGGCCTACTGCACACCAAGCTCTACCCGGAACTGGTCAAGGCCCTGGTGATCACCGGAAGCTCTGGCCTCTACGAGAGCGCCATGGGGGATGGCTATCCCAAACGGGGCGATTATGAGTTCATCAAAAAAAAGGCCCAAGACGTTTTCTACGACCCCAAGGTGGCCACCAAGGAAATTGTGGACGAGGTCTTTGCCACGGTAAACGATCGCATTAAGCTGGTAAAGACACTGGCCATTGCCAAAAGCGCCATTCGGCACAACATGAGCAAGGACCTGCCCAAGATGAAAACACCCACCTGCATCATTTGGGGAAAGGAAGATGCCGTGACACCGCCCAATGTGGCCGAGGAGTTCCATGACCTTCTGCCAGACTCGGAACTCTATTGGATAGAGAAGTGCGGCCATGCCCCGATGATGGAGCACCCAGAACAGTTCAACCAGATACTGGACGCCTGGCTGCAGCAAAGGAAATTCTAGAGCGCCATGAAAATCACGTCGGCCGATTTTGTGATGAGCAATACGGAGGTCTCCAAATGCCCCAATGAGCCCCTTCCGGAGTATGCCTTCATCGGCCGGTCCAACGTGGGAAAATCCTCGCTGATCAACATGCTCACGGGACGAAAGAGCTTGGCCAAGACTTCCGGGAGGCCGGGAAAGACGCAGCTCATAAATCATTTTAAGATCAACGGAAATTGGTTTCTGGTAGATTTGCCGGGCTATGGGTATGCCAAGGTCTCCAAGCGGGACAAGAACACCTTTCAGAAATACATCCGCCATTATTTCCTGCAACGGGAGCAGTTGCTGTGCTCCTTTGTTTTGGTGGATATACGGCACCGCCCCCAAAAAATAGACCTGGACTTTATGCAATGGCTGGGGGAAAACAACGTGCCCTTTGCCATCGTGTTCACCAAGGCCGATAAACTGAAGCCCAAGGTGATCGAGGAACAGGTGGCCGGCTACCTGGACACCTTGCTGGAAGAAGCATGGGAAGAGGCCCCGCCCCATTTCATTACCTCATCATCGCAAAAAACCGGAAGGGAAACGCTTTTGGGGTACATAGACGGCATCAACACCTCTTTTTTTAATGCCTCCACCACCTAGAACCAACCCTGAGGCACTGCCTTTTGGCACGAACAAGCATTAACTTCATCACGCCCCAATAGACCCCAACAATGCCTTAAAATTTCCACTGCGGCCACAGATCCCCGCAATATCGATCGCTGGGCCGGCTTCCGCCCGATCATGATGGCGATGACCATACCTGAATGGAAACGCCTTGATTTGGTTGGAGGTTGCCCCCTCATTCCCAAAGACCACCATATCGATTGGGCCATGAACATTAGGCGTCCAAAGCCAAGGTCTTTTCCAAAGAGGCCATAAGGGCTTCGGCGGTCTGCATGGCATTCAGGTCCGATGTGTTCACCACGACTTCCATACTGCCCGCATTGTCCAGCAGCACAATGGGGAAAGTGAATTTATGGCCAAATTTGGAGCGATGGTACTTAAGAAAATCGTCCTTGTACACAAAATCCAGGGCGTAACCCGAAGCCATCAGTTTTTTTCTGAATCGCTTCCATTTGGATCTCTCAAAAAAGGGGCCGTGGGTCAACGAGCACAGCTGGCACGCATAGGTACTTGGCCTAAGTATTTTGTGGGCGGCATCCAACAGACCGTTCTTGGCTCCGCTCTCGGCATTGTAAACAAAGATCAGGGTGTGCTTCACGGCCATCTTTTATGATAAAAGTAATACATTTAAGGTGCAATAAAGCCCGATCATGCATCCAAAACTCCTTATGTGGCCCCTAGTGGCCGCCCTGCTCCTGACCCAGTGCAACACCAAGCAACCCAAAAAAGACCAGATGCCCTTGGTACGCCCCCCTTTTGAACACCTGGACACACTGGCCACCAACGACTGGTGGAACCGGGCACCCAACCCGATCATTGACCTAAAGGTTGATCGGGACAGCGTTCTTGCCTTTGGCATCTACACCCTTTCCAACGACATTTTAAAGCTCAGCGCCCAGGCCTACCCCCTTTACCCGGATGAAGATCGAGAAGTGCATTTGGAAATTTACAAAGACCGGGCCTGGCAACGAATGGCCACGGAGCGCATTAACGACCTGGGGTGGTCCGCCACCTTTAAAATGACCAACTGGGACAGCTCCCGGGACTGGCCGTACCGTTTGCGACACGGCAAGAATGCCACCTACACGGGAACCATAAGAAAAGACCCCAAGGACAAAGCGGTCATTTCCATGGCGGCGCTATCGTGCAACAGCAACAAGGACAGGGGCATGCGCAACAACTATGTGCGCAACATCAACCACCAGGACCCGGACATCATCTTTTTTTCGGGGGACCAGTCTTACGATCATTCCGAACATACCGCCGCCTGGCTAAAATTTGGAAAACAGTTTCGGGAAACCTTTAGGCACCGGCCCTGCATCACCATTCCGGACGATCATGACATAGGCCAGGGCAACCTTTGGGGCGAAGGGGGCAAAAAATCCGTGAGCAAGGGAGGGCCGGACGGTGGCTACACCTACCACCCGGAATATGTAAATATGGTGGAACGTTGCCAAACCGCCCATTTGCCAGACCCCTATGATGCCACCCCAGTGGATCGCGGCATTGGCGTGTACTACACCAATTTGCTCCTTGGTGGGGTGGATTTTGCCATTTTGGAAGATCGGAAGTTCAAGTCCGGGCCGGAAGGAAAGATTCCGCAACAAGGCCCCAGACCGGACCACATACGCGATCCGGAGTACGAGCCCAGTTCCATAGACCTCCCCGGGCTGACCCTTTTGGGAAAACGGCAACTTGATTTTTTGGAAGATTGGGGGCAGGACAACCCCACCCACCTAAAAGTAGTGCTGAGCCAGACCGGCTTCTGTGGCGGGGCCCACATACACGGTAGGCCAGACAACCGCCTGCACGCAGACCTGGACAGCAATGGCTGGCCGCAGACCGGCAGAAACAAGGCCCTGGCACTCATTAAGAAAGCCAATGCGGTGCATGTTGCGGGAGACCAGCACCTGGCCACGGTAATTCGGCACGGAATAGAGGAATTCCGGGACGGCCCCTGGGCTTTTGTGGTGCCGGCCATAGTGAACGATTATTACAGCAGATGGTGGTGGCCAGAGGAAGAACTGCCGGGAGCAAACCCCAACACGGCCACAAGCCTTCCCTGGACGGGCGACTATGTGGACGGTTTTGGGAATAAAATAAGCATCATGGCCTACGCCAATCCGGAGAGCGACTCTTATGGGGCAGGGTACGGACTGATCAAGTTTAACACGGAGACCAGGGAAACCACGTTTGAGTGCTGGCCCAGGGAAGCGGATGTGACCCAAGCCAATGCGTCACAGTTTGAAGGTTGGCCCATTGTGGTGCCCCACGAATAGGGCCGTGTACCAATGAAACGCCGGCCTTGGGAGCCATTTGGCGGGCTCCACCAAAAAAATGAGTGGTAAGGGTATGGCCAACGGGTTGGGCCACCGATCGTTCGCAGACCGCCAAAAGGGAGCGCTCCCTACTTTTTTCGCAACTCCATTTTCTCTGCAAAATAAGCGCAGAAGTCCTTCATGGTGGCCGTCATCTTTTCATCCTGTGTGGCCTTCATAAAAGTGTCCGTCATGGCCACCAGGGTCTGGTGGAAAAACGTTTTCATCTCATCTACTGGCATGTCCTTGGTCCATAGGTCTATTTTGAGCGATTCCTGGTTTTTACTGTCCCATACGGAGAGCAGCATGGCCTTGGCTTCCTCGTTGTTTACGCCCCCATCTTCGGCAGACCAGTTCAGTTTTTCGGGGACACGATTTTCATCGAGCCCCACGGTGAGGGTAATTTTGGAGGTGTGTAGCGTTGCCATTCAGTTTCGTGGTTTGTAGTTCGATTTTTTAAAGAGTTCCTCGGCGGGCATGGCCATCATCTGCTCCAACTCCACCCCATTGTTTTCCATAAAGGCCCTGACGATCTGCCAACCAATGAAACGGCCCAGTTTGCCCGGCGATTCAATATCCAGCTCCAAGCCAAACTTGGAGAAGGGGGCCACGTCCAAAAAGCGTTGGTCCAGCTTTAGATCGGTGCTGTAAAGGTGCTCCTGCTCCATAAAATTGCGCCAAATGGGTTCCTCGTTGGCCAAGGCCCAGTCCATTTCCTCTTGGGTATAGCCCATTTTAACGGCGTCATCTGCCTGGGGCATCAACAGGTCCTTAAGGTAGAGCTGCTTTCCAAAATAAACCATACGCGCCAAAAAGGTGCGGTCCCTGGGCCTGGGCACCAAGGGCTGCACATAGGCACTGGCCACATCGCTCACCAAGAACCGGCGGTCCAACATTTTGGCAATATAACGCTGAAAACCACCATAGTACTTATGTTCTGGCCCCAGGTAATTGTCCAGCCCAATGAACAATAGGGTATCGGCCAGAATAATGCGGTTTTGGTAATCCACGTCATTCGTTACCGTAATGACCTTGGGCGTGGGCCGGGTTGGAAAATAGTACTTGGCGTGCTTAAAAAATTGGGTCAGCTGCACCTCTTCTTCCTCAAAGGCACTGAAAACGTTGCCCACTTCCTGGAAAAGTTCCCTTTGCAGGGAATCTTGCATCTTGGCGGTCCAGACGCTGTCCGGTGCCGGAAAGAGATAAGGATAGGCCTTGCGCAACTGGGGCAGTCCCTCGGCGCCCGCATTGGCAAATTCACGATCAAAGCGCTTCAATTCCAGTTCCAAGGGCAATTTGGCAATTTCAGCGGCCACCTTGTCCCTACCGTCACAGGCAAAAAGCAGCGCAAAAACCAAGAATAATGCAAAAATGGCCTTGGGCAGGGGAAGAAGTCCAAATATGTTTTTATTATTCAAGGGCTAGGTTTATTTTTAGGGCAAAGTTAATTCATTTATTAAATATCCAAACCCCAATGAAGACGGAAAAGGTTATTGAGCACATTGTAGCGTGGTTAAGGGACTACGCCGTGAACGCCAAACAAAAGGGCTTTGTCATAGGCGTTTCAGGGGGCATAGACTCTGCACTCACCTCTACCCTTTGCGCCAAGACGGGCCTGGAACTGTTGTGCCTGGAAATGCCCATACACCAGGCCGCGAACCAAGCTAGCAGGGCATCGCGCCATATAGATTGGCTACAGGGGCAATTTTCCCAGGTGAACAGACTGTCCGTGGAACTCACCCCGGTCTTTGACACCTTGGTGGCGGCCTTCCCGCCCGTGGAGAAGGAGGAGGATCGCTTCATGTCCTTGGCCAATACCCGTGCCCGACTCCGGATGACCACCCTGTACTATTTTGCCGCCCTGCACCGCTACCTTGTGGCGGGAACCGGCAATAAGGTGGAAGACTTTGGCGTGGGCTTCTACACCAAGTACGGGGATGGGGGCGTGGACCTGAGCCCCATTGCGGACCTGATGAAGACAGAAGTGCGCCAACTGGCGCAACACCTGGGGGTGAACAGGGAAATTTTGGAAGCGGCCCCCACTGACGGCCTTTGGGGAGACAACCGTACGGACGAAGATCAGATCGGCGCCAGCTATCCGGAACTGGAATGGGCCATGGGCATGGCCGACGCCGGAAAGACCGCCGAGGATTTTACCGGTAGGGAGAAAACGGTGTTTGCCATCTATAAAAAATTGAATACCTTGAACCAGCATAAAATGCTTCCCATACCCATTTGCACCATTCCGGAAGCGTTAAAATGAACCACTCAACTATCAATCAGGTAGATAAATCGAATTTTTACCCACAAAAACCTGTTTTTATTAAAATAAATCCATCTTTGTCTTCTTAATTACAATAATTACCCTTACTTTGCGTGTAAGTCTTTATAGACATACATTGTGCTCGGGAAGGCCAAAACCAAACAATTATGATTAAAGTCTTGATAGCGGACAACCACCCCATTGTAAGAATGGGTGTTAGGAGTGTCTTGGAAACCGCCGAAGGGTTCGAGTTAATGGACGATGTCTCCACCACGGACGCGCTTTTTGAAGTATTGGAAAAAACGACCCCGGATGTGGTGATGTTGGAAATGGACATTCCCGACATCAATGGCATTGCGGCACTGCGCAGGATCAAAAAAGAACATCCCAATGTAAAGGTATTGATGTACAGCGGGCAGTCCGAAGATGTGTATGCCCTGAGCGCCATCCGTGCGGGTGCCTTCGGTTACCTTTCAAAATCATCGGATGTGGACTACATTCTCACCGCCGTTAAAAAAGTGAGTGAGGGCAGCATGTTCATTACCAATGAACTGGCCCAACGGTTGGCCTTTGACGAGGGCACCAAGAAACCCAGAAGGTTCTTTAGAAAGCTCTCCACGCGTGAGGTGGAGGTGCTAAAGCTCCTGGCCAGCGGAAAAAGAAACAAAGAAGTGGCGCAGGGCCTTAACCTGAACGAAAAAACCGTGAGCACCTACAAGGCGCGCCTCATGAAGAAACTCAACGTGGACAATATGGTGGACCTCCTGCAACAGGCCAAGGCCTTGGAGCTTTACTAGCCCAGTTTTATATCGATCAAATGGGAACCTGCACCGAAACGTGCAGGTTTTTTTTTTAAGACAGTACGCGGTTCAACTTGGCATTGAGCAATTTGTTCAGCTGCAGATAGTTCATGATCTCCTCCAAGATCTCGGTATTGCCCACATCCTCCTTTTCTTCTTGTGTGGCCTGCTGTAGCTGGGCTATTCTGCCTTTAATGAGATTACAGCGCAGGGTGAGTATGGTCTCGCCCACCAATTGGGCCACGCCCACTTCTTTTTGCTTCGGGTAGATATCCTTCCGTTCCCAGTCATGCAACACATAGCGTTCCTCTTCCATCAATATGGAAGACGCCTCTGTCATGCTCTCTTGGTCCAGCTCCGCCAGAAAGCCCTTGATGCTAAAGGAATCATCAGGGGCCGAGGTGTTCAGTTTGTCCATTATTTTGTGGTACAGTTCCTTGAAAGCGGTATTGGATAGCTCGATCTCGTCTTCCTGAAGGTCCAGATACACCTTCTCGTACACCTTGGCCTCCATTTCCTCAGGTTCCAAAACCAACTCGCCGGCCTCATTTTCCTTGAGCACCAAGTCCTCAAAGGTTTCCTTGCGGTTGCCGTACAACAACAACAGCTCTATGATCTTGCGTTCCAGAAGGTACTGCACATCGACCTTATCGGCCACGGCCTCGTTCTTGACCACATCAAAGGCCTTCTGCTCCTTTTGTTGCTCTTTTTTGGCATTGGCCAGGTCTTTTTTGGTGATCTGAGCCAAGGTGCTGAACAGTACTGCCTCGGTCATGTTCATGATCTGCGCACATTCCTGTACGTAGATCTCACGCTTTATGGCATCGGGTATCTTGGCAATACTGTTCACAATGTCCCGTACGGTCTCTGCCCTTTTTATGGGATCGTTATTGGCCTCTTGCACCAGCAGGGAGGCCTTGAACTGTATAAAATCCTTGGCATTTTTCTCTAAATATTCGCGCAGCTCATCCAGGGAATTGTTCTTGGCAAAACTATCGGGGTCCTCGCCCTCGGGAAAGGTACAGATCTTAACGTTCATGCCCTGTTCCAATATGAGGTCTATGCCCCGCAACGAGGCCCTTAGTCCGGCCGCATCGCCATCAAAGAGCACGGTAATGTTCTTGGTGAGCCGGCTAACAAGGCGTATCTGTTCCGGGGTCAGGGCCGTGCCACTGCTGCTCACCACGTTCTGCACACCACGCTGAAAAAACTGGATCACATCGGTATAGCCCTCCACCAGATAACAATTGTCCTCCTTGGCAATGGCCTGCTTGGCAAAGTAAATGCCGTACAGCACCTTGCTCTTGTGGTAGATATCGCTCTCCGGGGAGTTTAGGTATTTGGCCGCCTTCTTGTCGTTTCCCAGGATCCTGCCACCAAAGCCCAATACCCTACCGCTCATGGAGTGTATGGGAAACATGACCCTGCCCTTGAAGCGATCAAAGGTTTTGGTGGCACCAGAGCCGTCCTGCTCCTTTACAATGGTGAGGCCCGTTTTCTCCAAGTAGGTAAGTTGGTAGGCTGCCTCCAGTGCCGCTTTGGTAAAGCCGTCCCACTGGTCCAGGCAATAGCCCAGACCAAACTTTTTAGTGGTGGCCTCCGTAAACCCGCGTTCCTTGAAATACGTGAGCCCTATGGCCTTGCCCAGCTCCGAGGTCCATAGCATGTCCGCAAAATACTGCTGGGCATACTCGGACACCAGGTACATGCTCTCGCGCTCATTGGCCTGCTCTTTTTGTTCATTGGTCTGCTCGGTCTCCTCTACCTCTATGTTGTACTTTTTGGCCAGGTACTTAATGGCCTCCGGATAACTGAAATGCTCATGTTCCATGAGAAAGGCCACCACGTTGCCCCCCTTGCCACTGCTAAAGTCCTTCCAGATCTGTTTTACGGGAGACACCATGAAGCTGGGCGTGCGCTCATCGGTAAAGGGGCTCAGGCCCTTAAAGTTGGAACCGGATTTCTTCAGCTGCACAAAATCGCCGATCACCTCCTCCAAACGGGCCGTCTCATAAACTAGATCAATGGTGGTCTTTGCGATCATACGGTATGGTGCCCCCTTTTGGGGCCATTGGTTTTTTGTGTACCTTCCATCATCAAAAGTACTATAAAAATGATTCTTTTTTTTGGCACCAGGCCCGGAAAGACAGAACAGAGGCCCATGCGGCATGCACCCTGCCCCCATTGCGGCCAAACCGGCACCTTGATGCTCTCGCGCCACAGCAACTATTTTCACCTTTTTTGGATAAAACTGTTCAAGATCTCCAAAAAAAGTGCCGCGGAGTGCAGCCATTGCAAACGGGTGTATTTCCAAGAAGAGTTCAGCGAGGCCATGCTGCGCGAATTGGGGCATTGAAAGCGATGCGGCCCTTGATGGGACGGAACAAAAAAGATCCGCCCGGTGCAGACGAATCCTTTTTGCATGCACTCAAGGGCCTGCCCTACAGATCGAACCGCAGCCCTAGCGAAACATTGCGCTGCGCCACCTCGGCATTTCCAAAAATGGGGTTTAGATCGTACTTCAGGTAGAGCAAGATACTGTCAAAACCGGCATAGGCACTTAGCCCATAAACAAAATCATTGGTGTTGTAGCCGCGTTTTAACTTGTCCTTTACCTTGTCTCCATTGCGATCGTACTTCAATTTTTGCCGCGCGCCCAAATTGATGCCGCCGTAGCCGCCCAGCCCAAACCTGAACTGATTGCTCAGGGAGTAGCGAATGGATTCGTCGGTCTGGCGCTTCTTGGAGGGGCCAAATTCAAAGTGCACGGGAAAGACCAGGTTGTCCGTGCGAAATTTGGATTTGTCCAGATCAAAGGAGAATTCTTCCAATTGCGCTTGCCCATCGGCATCGATCACAAAATATTGGTTGTCCTTGGGCTTTAGCCCGTTGAACTGGAAGGACACCCCATAATTGAGTCTCAAAAAATTGGAGTTTTTAAACACCCGGGTACGCCACTGCCAGCCCATCTCAAAGAAACGGCTGCCGCCCACTTTATAGGGCGTGTCCTGGAGGGACCGGCCGTCTATGATGGCGTTGTTGAGGCCAGCGGCCCAAACAAAATCGGAATAGGTGCGCCGATCGTACTTCACTTTTTTGTTCTTGTTGATGTTCTCCATCTTCATTCCAAAAAGGCGGTCGCCACCATCGTCAGAGCCCCAATCAATTTGAATTCTTGGTAGATTTCCCAAGGTGTCCAGCTCCAGCACATTGCTTCCATTCCGGTTCAAGAGCCGTATCCTATTGTCTATGATGGCAACCCTGTCCTCAATGTTCAGGGCCCGCTTTTCAGCGGCGGCCTTTTTCAGTTCCTGGGCCTTTTCCATGGTAATGCTGCCCTTTTCCAAACGTTTGTTTATTTCCTCCACCTCTATTTTCAGGGCCTCTTTTTCCTGTTTTATGATGTTCTGTTTTTGCTTTTCCAATAGGGCCAATGGTTCTCCCCCCTCTTCTTGGGCCACAAGGTGTTGGGAAAGGAACAACAAAAAAAGGGTGAGCAGGTAAAAAAATACAGTTTTCATGTCTTGATCGATTTTAAATTGATGATTGATTTGATGAATAAACTCCTCTGTGCACCATTTGATGGGAAGGGTGCATCGCTTTTGGAACACGTCTTTTTATTGCCGATCGGCAACGGCCGTGCGCATTTTCAAGAATCCTGATTTGAGGGATTCAAAAATTTGGTCTCTGTAAGACCGGTCCAGTTCTTCCTCCACCTCGGTAAGCAGGGCCATGGCATCCACGGAGCGTTCCGGCCCCAGGGCCCGGTTGCTGAGAATTTCCATTTGGGCCAGGCGCAGTAGGGAGTCCACCTCGGCATCCGTAACGGCACCGTTGCGCTCCAACAGGGCCACTTGGGCCGCCACCTGGTCTATTTTTTCCATAATGAGGGCTTCCTGGGGCCGTTGGGGCAAGGGCAGGGCGTTGGGCGCGCCGATCGCGCCCTCCAATACCAGCGCTTCCTCTATCGCATCCCGTTTCCCAACGGTATCCCCTACATGGGAAGCGCCCTCTTTAACGGGCGCAACGGCAATGGCATTATCCCTTTTGCCCTGTTGTTCCAAAGCCTGCCCCTCCTGCTCCAATGAGGGGGCACCGCCGGGCCGTGCCGGCACATCCTGTGATCTCACGGGCACCTCCACCACCTGTGTTTCCGTGGCAATGGGCCGCTCCCCTTCCGTAGGCCACAGGTACAGCGCCAGGACCAGTACGGCAGCGATCGAGGCGGCGAGGCCCCACCGCCAATGGCCGCTCCCTTTCCCGTCCGAACCGGAGCCCATGCCCGCGGCAATGCGTTCCCAAGCCTCCGGAGATGGCTGGATTTCCCTATCTTCCAATTTGGATTTTATGTACTCCTCAAATTTATTTGGTTCCATAGCCAATGATGTTTTGTTTTTTCAACTGTTCCTGTAGCGTCCTCCTGGCCTTTAGCAACTGTGTTTTGGAGGTGCTTTCGGAGATTTGCAGCAATTCCGCAATTTCGTGGTGCTTATAGCCTTCCACGGTATAGAGCACAAAAACCGCCTTATAACCCTGTGGAAGGGCATCTATTAGGAGTTGAATGTGCTCCGTGTCCAGATCGGACACCGCATCCGTGCCTACGGTCCCCTGCTGCTGGCACAGATCGTCATCATAGACCACAAACTGCTGCTTTCTTAAATAGGAGATGCTCTCCCGCACCATGATGCGCCGTACCCAACCCTCAAAGCTGCCCTGAAACCTAAAGGTGTGCAGCTGGGAGAACACCTTTAAAAAGCCCTGCACCATCACATCCTCCGCAAAATGCACATCCTTTACATACTGGCGGCAAACCCCCAACATCTTGGGCGCATGGGCGCGGTACAAACGTTCCTGGGCATCTGCACGGCCGGCCACCGCTTTCTTTATGAGCTGCTTCTCGCTGGTATAAAAGGGTATGATCTTCACGGTCTTTTAAGGTCTTCCATTTAAATAGACGCAGTAGGCGACAAGATAGTTGCCCGGAACGTCAAAAAAAAGGTAAAAAAGAACGGAATCCCAAGGAAGATGTGCGGCAAGCTGGGAAAAACGTCCCATTAAAGGCCATCCGTGTCCCTTCTGTACCGGAAAAGATGCCCAAGCCGTGCTGCCCCTTGGATGGGCAAGTAAGGTTCAAGGTTCATTGGAGCAAAGTTGCGCCACTTGGCGTATGGCCACCAACGCAAACCGATTTATGGCACCTAGTTCTTCCGTTCCACCACGTAGTTCACCATGAGCTCCAGGGCACTCCTGTATTGGGAATCGGGATAGTCTTTTAAGAGCTCCAGGGCGCTGTCCCTATAGGTCAACATTTTTTGTACGGCATACTCCAGGCCGCCCTTCTCCTTTACAAAGGCAATGACCTCCTTGACCCTTTTCTTGTCCTTGTTATGGTTTTTGATGGAGTTGATGACCCATTTCTTTTCTTTTGCAGAGCAGTTGTTGAGGGCATAAATGAGCGGTAGGGTCATTTTTTGTTCCTTGATATCGATACCGGTGGGCTTGCCAATGCGCTCGTTGCCATAGTCGAACAGATCGTCCTTGATCTGAAACGCCATTCCGCAGCGTTCCCCAAATTTTCTAAAGGTCTCCACCGCCGGGGTGTCCGGTTTTACGGAGCAGGCCCCCAGGGCACAACAGGCGGCGATCAGGGTAGCGGTCTTTTGGCGTATAATGTCGTAATAGACCTCCTCGGTAATGTCCAACCGCCGGGCCTTCTCTATTTGGAGCAGCTCGCCCTCGCTCATCTCCCGAACCGCCACCGAGATAATACGGAGCAGATCAAAATCGCCATGGTCTATGGAGAGCAAGAGCCCTTTGGAAAGCAGATAGTCTCCCACCAAAACGGCAATTTTGTTTTTCCAGAGCGCGTTTATGGAGAAAAAGCCCCTTCGCTTGTTGCTCTCGTCCACCACATCGTCATGCACCAGGGTGGCCGTGTGGATCAATTCAATGACCGAGGCGCCCCGGTAGGTCCGCTCGTTAACGCTGCCCTCATTGAGGAGCTTGGCCGTGAGAAAAACGAACATGGGCCGCATCTGCTTGCCCTTACGGTTTACAATGTAGTGGGTAATTCGGTTAAGCAGGGCCACCCTTGAGGTCATGGACTCCCGGAACTTGGTCTCAAAAAGATCCATTTCCGCGGCAACCGGCTCTTTGATTTGGGCTACTATTTTCAACCTATGGGGCTTTGGGTTCAAATTTAACGAAAAGCAAGCAGTAAACCGTGTACCCAAACAGGATATCGGCCCAAAGTGCCCTTGTGGCGGCGCAACTGCCCACTGCAGCCCCCGCAATGGGTTCATGTGGCACAGCCCAACAAAGAACTTACGATGGCAAAGTTCCCCTTGAAATGGGGCACTGCCCTGACGGCGCTGTCCGGTAACCTGCCGCCATCCTAGGATTTGTTGGCCAACTGTCCGCAAGCAGCATCAATGTCCTTGCCCCTGCTCCGGCGCACGGTAACGGTGATGTCATTGGCCTCCAAGGTGCGCTGGTACATCTGCAGGGCCGCATTGCCCGCCTGTTTAAACTTCCCATCATCTATGGGGTTGTACTCTATGAGGTTTACCTTGGACGGGGCAAAGCGGCAAAAGGCCACCAGGGCATCCACGTCTTTTTGGGTATCGTTTATGCCTTCCCAGACCACATATTCATAGGTAATGCGGCTCTTGGTCTTGGCGTACCAGTAGATCAGGGCCTCTCGCAGGTCTGCCAAGGTAAAGGTGGCGTTAAAGGGCATGATGGAAGTCCTGATGGCATCTATGGCCGAATGCAGGGAAACCGCCAACTTAAAGCGCACCTGCTCATCGGCCATGCGCTTGATCAATTTGGGCACCCCAGAGGTGGAGACCGTGATGCGCTTGGGAGACATGCCCAAACCCTCGGGAGAGGTGATCTTGTCTATGGCCTTGAGCACATTGTTATAGTTCATGAGGGGCTCTCCCATGCCCATAAAGACAATGTTGCTCAAGGGCCGATCAAAATAGAGCCGGCTTTCATTGTCCATGGCCACCACCTGGTCATAGATTTCGTCCGGGTTTAAGTTGCGCATGCGCTTTAGGCGCGATGTGGCGCAAAAGGTGCAGTCCAGGCTGCAGCCCACCTGACTGGACACACAGGCGGTTGTCCTGGTCTTGGTGGGAATGAGAACGGACTCCACCACCAGATCGTCATGGAGGCGCACCGCGTTTTTAATGGTGCCATCGCTGCTGCGCTGCATCTGATCTACCTTGATGTGGTTGATCACAAAGTGCTCTTGTAGCATGGTGCGTGCGGAGAGGGAAAGGTTGGTCATCCCGTCAAAGGAATGTGCAGACTTCTGCCAGAGCCATTCATGGACCTGGTTGCCACGAAAGGGCTTTTCGCCTTTGTCCACAAAAAACTGCCGTAGCTGTTCCTTGGTCAGTGCCCTGACATCCTTCTTTTTAACCGTCATCTTTCCTTCAATAAAAATCCCTCTTGCCACAACTACGGTATCAGAGGGATTTCTGTTTTTTTTGTTTCCAACATGGGTGCCGTGCGGCAAACCAGGGCCAAACCTTAAATGATCAGCATGGCATCCCCGTAGGAATAGAACTTGTATTGCTCCAAAATGGCCTCTTTGTACGCCTTTTTCATAAGATCATGGCCCATAAAGGCAGAGATCATCATAAGCAGGGTGGATTTTGGCAAATGAAAATTGGTGATCATGGCATTGGCAATGCTGAACTCATAAGGGGGGAAAATGAACTTATTGGTCCACCCTTCGTAGGTATTGAGCATATGGCTGGAAGACACGGCGCTCTCCAGGCCGCGCATGACCGTGGTGCCCACGGCGCAGATACGCTTTTTGTTCTTCTTTGCATTGTTCACGATCTCCGTGGCCTTTTCATCGATCACCAGTTCCTCGCTGTCCATCTTGTGCTTGGACAGGTCCTCTACCTCCACGGGATTAAAGGTGCCCAGACCTATGTGCAGGGTAAGCTCTGCAAAGTCAATGCCCTTAATTTCCAAACGCTTCAGCAGATGCTTGGAAAAGTGCATCCCTGCCGTGGGTGCGGCCACGGCCCCGTCATGCTTGGCATAGATGGTTTGGTAGCGCTGCTCATCCTCTGGTTCCACGTCCCTTTTGATGTACTTGGGAAGCGGGGTCTGTCCCAGCTCCCTGAGTTTGCGCCTAAAATCTATGTACGCCCCATCATAAAGGAATCGCAGGGTACGGCCCCTGGATGTGGTATTGTCTATGACCTCTGCCACCAGGGCCTCGTCCTCGCCAAAATAGAGCTTGTTGCCAATTCTTATCTTACGGGCGGGATCTACCAAAACGTCCCAAAGGCGCTGCTCCTCATTGAGCTCCCTTAGGAGAAACACTTCGATCCGGGCCCCGGTCTTTTCCTTGTTTCCATAGAGCCGGGCCGGAAAAACCTTGGTATTGTTCAGCACCATGACATCGCCCTCATCAAAATAGTCGATCATGTCCTTGAACATTTTGTGCTCGATTTTTCCCGTTTCCCTGTGGATCACCATAAGCCGGGCCTCGTCCCTATGCTCGGACGGATACTCTGCCAACAGTTCTTTGGGAAGCTCAAAATTGAAGTGCGATAATTTCATCTATTTGTGTTTAGCTATGATTTTTACAAAGCTGCAAAGATACAATCCACGGTTGGGGGTTGTCAAGTAAAACACGAATTATAATTGTTTTACGGCGATCTGGAGGGCCTGCATGTCCTTCCAAAAGTCGGGATAGGACTTGGAGACCACGCCGGCATCGTTTATGACAATTTCCGTTTTTAGGGCCAAGGGGGCAAAGGCCATCGCCATGCGGTGATCATTGTAGGTGTCTATGGCCACCCCGCGGTTTATGCCGTTGGCTGGGCTTAGGGTCAGGGAGGTACGGGTCACGGAAATGGGAGCGCCCAACTTTTTCAGTTCCGCGTCCAGGGCCAACAACCTGTCTGTCTCCTTTATCTTGAGCGTGTGCAGTCCGGTAAGGTGGCAGGGCATGCCCAGCCCAAAGCAGGTCACGGCAATGGTCTGTGCAATATCGGGGGCCTTTATGAGATTCACGTTCAGCGAGTCCGTACTGTGCGGACGCTCTTTCCTGAGCACCAATGAGTGCCCCACAAAGGAGCTTTGAACCCCAAAATGGGTGTAGATCTCCGCCAGCACCCGATCGCCCTGAAGGCTCTTCTCCCTGTAGGAAGAAAGAACAATTTCGCTGCCCACCTCGGCAAGGGCCACCAGGCTGTAAAAATAGGAGGCAGAGCTCCAGTCAGACTCCACCACCAGGGTTTTCCCGGGCACCGCGGCTTTGGGGTGCACCGTTATGGCATTTCCCTTGAACTGGGAAGGTACGCCTATTTCGGCCAAGAGCCCCAAGGTCATCTCAATGTAGGGCACGGAGGTAATTTCCCCCTCTAGTTCCAGCCGGAGCCCTTGGGGCAGTCCCGGGGCCATGAGCAATAGGGAAGAAATGTACTGACTGCTGATGTCTGCCGGCAGATGCACCCTGTTCTTGAGCAACTTACGCCCCTTGATGATCAGTGGCGGATACCCTTCCTCCTGCCCGTAGGAAATGTCCGCTCCCAGTTGCAATAGGGCATCCACCAATACTTTTATGGGGCGCTCGGTCATGCGCTGCGACCCGGTAAGGGTCACCTGGGCACCCGGCGTACTGGCAAAGTATCCTGTAAGAAACCGCATGGCGGTACCCGCGTGGTGTATGTCCACGACCCCGGTTGTGCGTCCAAGACCGGCCTGCATCACTTGGGCATCGTCCGAGTTGGAAATGTTTTCAACGGCCAAATTTGGATATCGGGCCGCCAGCAGCAAGGCCCTGTTGCTCTCGCTCTTGGAACCGGTAATACGTATGTTGGCCCGCAGCGTGTTCTGCCCGGGACCGGAAAGGTGAAGCTTCAAAACAAAAGATTTAAAAAGTGGGTGAAGATAGCACTATTTCAGCTTTTTGTTGGCGTGGTGCCGATCATGGTCCCGTTTGGCCTTGACGTCCAATTTTTTGTCAAAGGCCTCTTGGAGGTCCACCCCGGTCTGGTTGGCCAGGCAGAGTACCACAAAGAGGACATCTGCCAGTTCCTCGCCCAGGTCCTTGTCCCGATCGCTTTCCTTTTCGCTCTGTTCCCCATAGCGCCTGGCAATGATGCGCGCCACCTCGCCCACTTCCTCGGTAAGCTGCGCCATATTGGTAAGCTCGTTAAAATAGCGGACGCCGTGCTGCTGTATCCAATCATCCACGGCCTGTTGTGCGTTTTGTATGTTCATTTGCTTATTCTTTGCTATTCGTATCCATCAATATGGTCACCGGGCCATCGTTCACCAGGTTCACCTGCATCTGCGCACCAAAAACGCCGGTGCCCACCTCTTTGGCCAGGGCCTCTTCCAGGGCCTTCACAAAGGCCAAGTACAAGGGTTGGGCCACATTGGGCCTGGCCGCGTTGATGTAAGAGGGGCGGTTCCCTTTTTTGGTGGCGGCGTAGAGGGTAAACTGACTCACCACCATGGCCTCCCCGTTCACCTCCAAAAGGGACCGGTTCATAACCCCTTGGGCGTCGTTGAAGATGCGCAGATTTACAATTTTACGCACCAACCAGGCGCTGTCTTCCTCCGTATCTTCATGGGTTATGCCCAGGAAGATGAGCACCCCGTTTCCCATGGCTGATACCACTTGGTCTTCCACCTGCACCGAGGCCTCCGAAACCCTTTGTACCACTGCTCTCATAATTCTCCGTAGGGATCAACCCGATAATTTTCATCCTCCCCCATCACCATTTGCACATAGCTGCGGTAACGGCTTTGGGCCATTTGGCCGGTCTCCAAGGCCGCCTTAACGGCGCATTTGGGCTCTTCAAGGTGCAGGCAATCGTTAAATTTGCACTGCCCCTTGAGCAAGAATATCTCTTTGAAATAATCGCCTATCTCCCCTTTTTCCATATCCACGACACCAAAGCCCTTTATCCCCGGGGTGTCTATGATACGGGCCCCAAAGCCCAGATCGTACATCTCTGCAAATGTGGTGGTGTGCTGGCCCTGTAGGTGTTGCTGGGAAATGGCAGACGTTTTTAGGTCCAACCCTGGCTCCAGGGCATTGACCAAAGTGGATTTTCCCACACCCGAATGCCCGGCGAACATGGCCGTCTTACCCAGCATCAGCGCTTTGACTTCCCCTATGTTCCTGCCCGTATTGGCGGAAATGCCCAGAGCGGTGTAGCCAATGTCCCCGTATTGCTCCATCATGGCCCCCACCTGTTGCCGTTCATCCACATTGTATGCGTCCCATTTGTTGAACAGCAGCACGGCGGGAATGTCATACGCCTCTGCCGTGGCCAAAAAACGGTCTATGAAGAGCGGATGTGTTACCGGATGGTGAAAGGTGACCAACAAAAACGCCACATCCAGATTGGCGGCTATGATGTGGGTCTGCTTGGAGAGGTTCACCGATTTCCGGATAATGTAGTTTTTTCGGGGGCGGATCTCGTGGATAATGCCCACGGTATCGTCGCCAATGGTCTCCACTTTAAAATGGACAACGTCTCCCACAGCAACGGGGTTGGTGCTCTTAATGCCCTTGATCCTGAACTTGCCCTTTATGCGGCACTCATAAAATTCACCGTTTTCAGCTTTGACACTGTACCAGCTTCCCGTGGATTTATAGACTGTTCCCTGCATAAATGGTGTACCACTGTGTTGTTTGCACAAAAGTAACGACATTATTTGGTTTCAACACAGCCCCGGACCTTCCCGGCAGGGATCGGGGCAGATCTGCCGCTGACAGGGGGCACTGCTGTTAACATATATTTAAAAAAAAACGGCCCCAGCGTTGTGTACCAAGGGATTTTAGAATAATTTTCCCACATAAAAGCAAATGGACTACTTTTTGATCGCCAGCATTTTAGTCTTCCTGTCCGCCATGTTCGGGTACCTGAACGCGCGCTACATTAAACTTCCCACCACCATTGGCCTCACCTTGATCACCATTTTGTTTACCATGGGGGTATTTTTGCTGAGCTACCTGGACGACTCCCTTCTCACCGCCGAGAGATTCATTGTTTCCCAGATCGACTTTAAAGTGGTGCTTTTGGATGTGATGCTGAGTTTTTTGCTCTTTGCGGGCGCCCTGCACACAGATGTGCACCGGCTTAGCCAACAACGCTGGCCCGTTCTCGCCTTTGCCACCTTTGGCACGTTGGCCTCCACTTTTCTCGTTGGCCTCTGCACTTTTTGGCTCTTTGGACTTATGGGGATGAACGTGGCCCTGGTCCATTGCCTGCTCTTCGGGGCCTTGATCTCTCCCACGGACCCCATTGCGGTATTGGGCATTCTAAAAAAAGCCGGTGCCCCAAAAAACCTTGAAATAAAGATTGTGGGCGAATCGCTCTTTAACGATGGCGTGGGCGTTGTGGTCTATCTGACCCTCTTTGGCCTGGCCGGAAACACCGAAAGCGCCTTTTCCCTGGGCAGCGTACTGGAACTCTTTTTGGTAGAGGTACTGGGTGGCGTGCTATTGGGTATTTTTCTGGGATGGGCCACTTACCAGCTCATGCGCAGCATAGATGATTACAACATTGAGGTGATCATTACCCTGGCCACGGTGATGACGGGCACCATGGCGGCCACCTACCTGCACGTTTCCGCACCCTTGGCCATGGTGGTGGCCGGACTCCTTGTTGGGGGCGACAAAATGCGGCAAAAAGCGATGTCCAAAACCACCGAGGAATATGTGGACAAGTTTTGGGAGCTGATGGACATGCTGCTCAACAGCCTCCTTTTTGTGCTCATTGGGATGGAGCTATTGGTACTGGACCTGGAACGGGATTACGTTTTGGCAGGTCTCCTGATCATTCCCATTGCCCTCTTATGCCGGTACCTTTCCCTGATGTTGCCCATAAGCGCGTTTAAGAGGAGACTGAACTTTGAGCCCAACACCAACCTGATCATGACATGGGGCGGATTACGGGGGGCCATTTCCATTGCCCTGGCCCTTGGCCTAGCGCCTGCCATGGAACGGGACCTGTTTTTGGTGATCACCTACATCATTGTCATTTTCTCCATCATGGTGCAAGGCCTGACCATAGAAAAACTGATTCACCGACTGTCATTAAAATCTTAACACGCTATGGCGAACACGATCAAAACAACCACTACGGCCCCGCTGCTCTTTCTATTGCTCCTGGCCATGGGCAGTATGGGATGGGCACAGTCCAAGGCCACTTACTCCATTGGCACCCTGGTGGATGCCGATACCCAAGATTCCCGGGAACTGATGCTAAGGTTACAGAACGAGGTAAGGGCCGTGGTCGGGGAAGACGCCATTATCCTGTTCCCCGACGAGCTGCAACTGAGCCATGACTTTGACATGGCCACCGCCCGTGAGAACTACGATCGTTTGGTGTCCGGGAGGGCCGATCTGATCATTGTTCTGGGATCTTTGGGCAATAGGGTGGTACAGCAACAGGACACCCATGCCAAGCCCACCATTTTGTTCGGTTCCGTACATAGCGATTTCAGTTCCCTTCTTCTGGAGCGGGAGACGTCCGGAGTGGAGAACCTTACCTATCTCATGGGCGTTACCTCCATAGAAAGGGACCTGAACACCCTTAAGGAACTCTCTGATTTCAACAAAGTGGGCATTGCCGTACAACAAGGTGTGGCCAGGGGCCTGCCCATGGAAGAGACCTTGGGCCCCGTCATGGCCAAGATCGGGGCGGCCTATACCCTCTTGCCCTACACCGAGGTCAAGGACATTGCCGAGAACCTGCAAGGCCTGGATGCCGTGTACCTTGCCAGCGGCTTTTTTCTGACTGACGAGGAAGTGGCCCTGCTGGGACAGGTGTTCTCAGAGGCGGGCCTTGCCTCCTTTACCGCCAGCGGCCCCAAGGACGTGGACCTGGGCATTATGGCCACCAATAAGAGCTCGGAGGACATGGAGCAGCTCCTAAGGCGCATTGCCCTTACCATTGAAGCCTTCGTTAACGGTGCCCACCTCTCGGAACAAAAGGTGTTTGTGGATTTTACCGAACGCCTTACCATTAACTTCAACACCATGCAAAAGTTGGGGCTCCCCATTCGGTACAGCCTCATAGAAAAGACCGACTTTCTGGGAGAGATACACAACCAGCTTTCAGAAAAGACGTACACCCTGTTGGACATCATCAACGACAATTTGGAACGAAATCTATTCCTTAGGGCAGAGGAAAAGGAAGTGGCGCTTACCGAACAGGACATAAAAGTGGCCCGCAGCACCTACTACCCCAACCTCACGGCAAATGCCAACTTCAGGAACGTGGACGAGCGCATTGCCACGGCGCCCTTGGCGCCCGAATTTGCCACCAACGGCAATGTACAGCTTAGCCAGACCCTGTTCTCAGAGGCTGCGAACGCCAACATAAACATTAGCAAAAACCTCCAAAAAGCCCAAGTGGCCACGTACAACGCGGCACAACTGGATGGTGTTTTGGAGGCCAGCAACCTTTATTTCAATGCACTCTTGAGCAAGGTGAACCTGAAAATACAGAACCAGAACCTACAACTCACCAAAGAGAACCTGCGCTTGGCCCAACAGAATTTTGAGGCCGGGCAGGCGGGCAAATCGGACATGCTGCGCTTTCAGAGCCAAGTGGCGCAGAACACCCAGACCATGATAGAGGCCGTGAACCAGCTGGACCAGGCCTTTATAAGCATTAACCAGCTTCTTAACCGGCCGGTGGACACTGAGATAGACATTGCGGATGCCCAATTGGGGGCCGGGGTCTTTGAGCGGTACAACTACGGCCAACTCGCCGATCTTCTGGACAACCCACTGCTCAAGGCGCCCTTTGTGGATTTCTTGATCGAAGAGGCCAAAAAGAACTCACCGGAACTGGAAGCCCTGGACTACAGCCTCAAGGCAGTTAAGCGGACCATAAACCTCAACGCCTATGGCCGCCTCCTTCCCACCGTGGCCCTACAAGGGGCCTTTAACCAAAATTTCAATCAATGGGGCACCGGCAGCATGGACCCCAATCCTGCAAACAACTACAATGTGGGCGTTAACATCTCCTTGCCCATTCTAAACAGATTTCGGAACAACATAGACAAGGAAACGGCCCTGATCCAGCAAGAACAGTTGCAACTGAACCGCGAAAACATAGAACTGGCCCTGACCGCCAGTGTGAGTGCCAGCGTGCTCAATGTGATCAACCAGATAAGCAACATCCGTCTCTCCGAGGTGTCCGTGAAGGCCGCCAAGGAAAGCCTTGAACTGGTGCAGGCGTCCTACAGTGAGGGAGCGGTGAGCATCATACAGCTCATAGACGCACAGAACAACTACCTGCAGGCACAACTGGCCCAGGCCGGGGCCACCTATAATTTCTTTTTGAACACCATACAGCTGGAACGCTTCATGGGCTATAATTTCCTCTTGCGCACCCAAGAGGAAAACGATGCCTTTGCCAGGCGCTTCACCGAATTTCTAGACCAGAACTATGAAGAACAAGATTGAGAACATCCAAAAAACAAGCGGGTCCCGGGACCCCTTCCTAAAAAGATTGGGCATCCTGGCCCTGGGCCTTTTGGCACTGGGGTGCCAAGGAGAGGAAAAGGTGGAAAAGGAAGCGGTGCGCCCCATTTCCCACACCACGGTTTCCTTGGCAGGAGGGGCCGAACAAAGGACCTTTAGCGGCACCGCAAAAACCGCCAAGATCATCAACCTTAGTTTTAGGAGCACGGGCATCCTGAACCAACTGGACGTAAAATTGGGCCAGCGGGTAAAAAAAGGACAGCTTTTGGGCAAACTGGACAACGTGGCCGCGAGGTTAAATTACGAAAGGGCCGTTTCTTCCCTAAACGGTGCAGAATCACAAATGAACACGGCCAAACTGTCCCTGGACCGCGTTCGGGTACTCTACGAGAAAGGCAGTGCCTCGCTCACCGATTTTGAATCTGCCAAAAACGCCTACAAGAACGCCCAACAAGGTTATGAATCCGCCAAAAGGAGCGTGGCCATACAGCAGGAACAGATCAACTATGGTTACCTGTACGCCCCGGAAGACGGGGTCATTACCTCGGTAACGGCCGAGGTGGACGAAAATATAAGTCCCGGACAGACCATAGCCATACTCAATGCGGGCACGGAAATGCAGATTGAACTGGGGCTGCCGGAGAGCATCATCAACCAGGTGGAGATGAAGATGCCCGTGGACATCTCCATCTCCTCCATTGAGGGCAAGACCTTCAAGGGCACGGTCTCCGAACTATCGCCGGCCATAGACGCGAGTACGGCCACCTATCCGGTTCGTGTGAACTTCACGGAGCCCACCGAGGAGATAAAGACGGGGATGGCCGCCAGTGTCACCTTTGCCCTATCGGCCAACGGGGCGCAGCAACAAACCCTTAGAATTCCCGCACAGGCGGTTGGCGAGGACAGCAACGGCAGATTTGTCTTTCTGGTTACGGAAGCGGACGGAAAAACAGTGGTAAAAAAGAACCCGGTAAAAGTGGGCGACCTGAATTCGCAGGGCTTTGCCGTTATCGAGGGCCTTAAGGCAGGGCAGCAGATCGCCACGGCCGGCCTCCAGACCCTGTTGGACGGCCAGGAGGTCTCCTTGCCCTAACCCCACAAAACCAATAGCAGATGAACCTTACCTCCTTCTCCATAAACAAAAACAGGATCACCTTTACCCTACTGGGCACGATCATGATCTTGGGCATTGTGCTCTACCAGTCCCTTCCCAGGGACAGCATGCCCCCCTTTACCATCCGGATCGCCACCATTGTCACCTATTTCCCGGGCGCCAGTCCGGAACGGGTAGAGCTGTTGGTCACCGATAAGATCGAAAAAGTGGTGCAGGAACTTCCCGAGCTCAAGGAAGTGAGCAGCACCTCCAGAACCGAACTTTCCGTGATTTCGGTTAAGCTCAAGGATGAGGTGGCCCCCAGCGAGATGCAGGCGGTATGGGACCGCCTGCGCAGAAAATTGGGCACTATTGACGGAATGCCCTCCGGTGTGGTGCCAGACCTAAAGGACGATGGTATTGGGGAAGTCTTCGGCATAGTCATAGGGCTAACCTCGGACGGGTATTCCTACGCTGAAATGAAAGCGTACGTGGACGATATCCGGGACGACCTGATCAAGCTCCCCGACGCGGCCAAAGTGGAGCTCGGTGGGGTACAGGACGAACGTATCTTTGTGGAGTTTGACAACGCCAGGCTATCTGAATACGGCCTATCGGCCAGTAAGTTAAGGGGCATTATCGGTGCCACCAATATCTTGAGCAGTGGCGGGCAGATCAACCTCAACGATGAGCGCATTATTTTGGAGCCCACGGGGAACTTCAATTCCTTGGAAGACATTAAGCAGACCTTGGTGCCCGTTGGGGCCAACGGCACCCAACTCCTGCCCCTGGGAGACATCACCACCATTACCCAGGCCTATATAGATCCGCCAAAGCAAAAAGTGCGCATCAATGGCAAGGACGCCATATCCCTGCACGTAAGCCTAAAGGATGGCTCCAATATCATTCAACTGGGCACGGACGTGGACAGGGTGCTCAACAAATGGAGGCAAAAACTTCCCGTGGGCCTGGAATTGGGCCGGCAGGCCTCCTTGGACACCTATATAGACGTAAAGATCAACGACTTTGTCATAAACCTCTTGCAGTCCATTGGCATTGTGCTGCTGGTGATGCTGGTTTTCCTGGGCCTTAGATCGGGGAGCATCATTGCCAGCCTCATTCCCATAGTGGTGATCATGACCCTGATGTTAATGGGTCTATTGGGAATGGGCCTTAACCAGGTTACCCTTGCCGCACTGATCATGGCCCTGGGAATGATGGTGGACAATGCCATTGTGGTGGCCGAGACCATTATGGTGAAAATGGAGGAGGGCGTCCCCAAAAAACAAGCTGCCATAGAGGCCTGCTCGGAACTCTTTACGCCCCTGCTCATCTCCACCCTTACCACTTCGGCCGCTTTTCTGTCCTTTTATATGGCAGACTCCATGATGGGCGATATTGTGGGACCCATCTTCGTGGTCATTTCCCTGGCCCTGCTGTCCTCTTGGATCATTGCCCTTACCGTGATCACCCTTTTCTGTTATCTCTTTTTAAAAACGGAAGCCAAGGGCGCACAAAAAGAGAGTTTCATCGATCGCACCATCAACCTATTGAAATCCTATTACAAAGATCTGATCTTAAAGGCGCTTAGCCATAAATGGTTGGTGCTGGCCTCCATCTTCATTGCCTTTTGCCTGGCCATCTACGGTTTTGGGAAAATTGCCTTTGTCTTTTTCCCGGACAGCGACCGTAACATGCTCACGGTGGACATTAACCTGCCGCTGGGCACCAAGATCGAGGCCACACAAGATGTGGTGCTGCAATTGGAGCAGTACATGATCGATTCCCTGAAGACCAATGATGAGCGGCCCAACGGCATCACGGACTGGTCTGCCTACGTTGGCGAAGGGCCGGACTCCTATGACCTGGGCTACCAACCGGACGAGGCCAATTCCAGTTATGCCCACCTGCTGGTGAACACCTCGGACTTTACCATGAACAACGAGATGATCGCCAAACTGGACGCCTATGCCTTTAACACCTTTCCCAATGCGGACATCAAGGTAGGCGCCCTGGGCTCCGGTGGTGGCGGCACCCCCATTGAGGTAAAGGTATTTGGCCCGGACCCGGATGCCCTGGCGAACATAGCCAACGACATCAAAACAAAACTGAGCCAAGTAAGCGGCACCAAGAACGTGAAGGACGACTGGGGGCCCAAAAGCAAAAAGTTTGTGATCCAAATCGATGCCAACCGTGCCCAGTCTGCCGGGGTCACCAACCAGGACATAGCCACCTCCCTGCAAACGGTACTGGATGGTTTCCAGACCGGGGAGTACCGTGAAGAGGACAAGTCGATCCCCATTGTGATGCGGAGCGATGCCAGCCAGCAGCAAACGCTGGAGTCCTTGGAGACCTTGAACATCTACTCCCAGGCCTCCGGGAAAAGTGTGCCCTTGCTCCAAGTGGCCAGTTTGGTGCCGCAATGGCAATACAGCAAGATCAAGCGCCTGGACATCAACCGCACCGTGGTGGTCTCCAGCGAACTCCGGGAAAACGGGAACGCATCGGCCATCACCCAGGAAATTACGCCTTGGCTGGAAGAACAGAAAGGCCAATGGGAAGACGGGTACGATTACAAATTGGGCGGTGATGCGGAGAGCACGGCAGAGAACATGGGCGCTGTGATCAAGTATCTTCCGCTGTCCGGATTTATCATTGTGCTGCTGCTGATCATACAGTTCAACTCCTTCAGAAAAATGATCATGGTGTGCCTCACCATTCCCTTGGCCATCATAGGTGTGGTCATAGGGCTGTTGCTGTTCGGGGAGCCCTTTGGCTTCATGCCCTTTTTGGGGGTCATTTCACTGGCGGGCATTGTGATCAACAACGCCATTGTCCTCATCGATCGGATGGAAATGGAGCAACAGGTATTGAAGCGCACTGAAAAGGATGCCGTGATCACCGCCTGCCTACAGCGGTTCCGGCCCATATTGCTGGCCACTTTTACCACGGTGCTGGGACTCATACCCCTATATCTGAGCGGTGGCGAAATGTGGGAGGGCATGGCCGTGAGCATCATGATCGGCCTGCTGTTTGGCACAGTGATCACCCTCCTCTTCATCCCCACCTTTTACAGTGCCGTTTACAAGGTGGATTACAAGGACTACACCTTTGATCCCAAATTGATGCAAGACGGATGATGCGACACCTGTACCCCTATCGTTTTGAGCTGCTCTTCACCACCCTTCTGGCCGTGCTCTTTGGGTCCCTGCTGTTCCCTACGGCCCTGTTTCAGGAAAAAGTGATCCACTTGTTCTTTTTATTGAACATCATTGCCGGGGTGGTGCTGGTCTCAAAAAGCAAGCGCATGTTTCGCGGCTACCTGCTGCTCTTGGCCCTGGGCAGCATGTTCTTTGTTTACAACGCCATTGAAAAGCTGGGCATAGAACCCAACCAGGAAATAGTTCGCTTGGCCATCTACACCGTTTTTTATGTGCTGGTGACCATAGAGCTGATCCGGCAGGTATGGCGGGCAAAAAAAGTGGGCAAAAATGTGATGATGGGGCTAATGAGCGCCTATCTCTCCCTGGGGCTCATTTCCTTTTTGTTCTTTTTTGCCATAGAGCTTTTCAGTCCGGGCTCCTTTTCCGGAAACCTAATCGCCAACATGGGCCTGGGCCAAAAGGCCGATGCACTCCTTTATTATAGTTATGTGACCATGCTCACCATTGGCTACGGTGACATTGTCCCCATAACCCCCATAGCCCAAAAAGCCACGATGCTATGTGGCCTGGTGGGACAGTTTTACATTGTCATCGTTACGGCCGTGGTGGTGGAAAAATACATTGTGCACAGCAAAGAGGTCTAGCCAGGGGGAAGCATGCCACCCCTTTTCCTTTTGCCCGCAGCACCTTTTTTGGGTCAACGTGGACCCTTGGCCGGGATCGGCCCATGCACAGATGGAAGGCACACGAAAGGAACGGGCCTTATGGCGCACCCGGCGCTCCCTTCACCTCCCTCTTGCCAAAGGGGTACACCGAGTTGAGCAAACCGGATTCCAAGCTCTTTACCAAATAATTGCCAAACCCCTTGTAAGGTCTGCGTTCGTAGTGGATCATGGCTGTTTTCAATTTTCCGTTCTTGGGATTCTGCCTCCTTACCGCCTTATTGGCCAAAAAGGAAAACGCCTTGTTCTCCTCGCGCATGTCGCGCTTTAGCACCACGGCGTTCAACCCGTGGAAGTACATGGTGAGTTCCCCGGATGTGGCCTTGGCATTGCCACGACCGGAAAAAAGGACCCGATCGGCATTGCCGGATTCAAACTTAATGCTGCTGGTGGGCACCATGATCGGGTTAAAAGACTCAAAGGTAAAGGGGCCAGTGGAGCCCTTAAAGGTAAATTCGTCACTGTTCAGGGGATCCGTCAAGAGCAGGGCTATGGAGAAATCCAACTCCTTAAATGCCGTGGCGGTGGCCGTTATGGAGGTACTTGCACCTCTTTCGGGGGCATGCTCACCAGCTATGTTGCCCAGATGCAGCACGGTGGCGTTCATGGCATTTATGGGCATGGGGAGCAGGGCCTCTTGGGCCACTTCCACATAATCCAGGTCTAGGTCGTGGATTTTCAGGGCATCGACCCAAAACGGGAACTTTACGTTCCGTATCATCTCAGTGAGCAGGGGAAGGGTCCTTTCCTTGTTCCAAGGTTTACGGGTGTCCTTGAGCATGTGGAAGGTGGGGCCCTTGATCAAAAGACTGTCCATGACCAGCCCATTTCCCTGCAACAACCTCTGGGTGTGCAGACCAAAGATCTCCACTTGGGGCAAGGTAAAGGCATTTACCGGCGTGTTGTATTTCTTCGCCGCCGCCAGGCGGTTCAATTGGTCCTTGTCCCCGTAGGACAGTCCGGCCATAGTGGCACGGCCCTTTTTTAGGTCCAACATAAGGGTGTCCAGGGAAAATCTGTCTTTGCCACGGGCAGCGTAAAAGGTCTGGTTGCGCAGTTCAAAGCGCAGCTCTGTTCCGTTCAGTGCCAGCACATCGCCCTTCAAGGGGTTGGAGTGCAGGGACAGCCCGGAAATGGACAAATGATCGGCCTGCAACATGTGCAGGGTGTCCCTTCCTTGGGCATCCAGGTGCAGCAGTTGATAATCCCGCACCTCCAGGCGGGCCACTTCAATGCCCTTTAAGACGGTCTCCTCTGCGGCCTGGCCGCCATTCCCCGATATCCCATCACTGCTAAAATTTGGCGTGCCCCGGTACACCACCCGGAGCCCCTGTACCGTGACCCCATCCAACCGCAGTTCTTTTTTGAACAAAAGGGGGAGGACTTGAAAACGGGACACCTTAAAGGAAGCCAGGGAGGTGCGCACCCGCAAGGGACGGTTACCCGAGGTGTCCGTGGGCACAACCCGCACATCATGCAAGGTAAAGGAACGGGACCAGAGGGAGAGGTCCATCTTGGCATAGGCAAAACGTACCGGCTGCTCTTGGTTAAAGAGCAACACCTTTTCGTTGAAACCCTTCTTTAGGCTAGAGGAAGTATATACCGCACCCACTGCCATGATCAGGGCTAGGCTCAGCGCAATGAACAAGAAGCTACGACTCTTTTTGGAACGCATAGGGCGCAATTTTCTAACGCCAATGTACGACATTAACAAAACGTGGGGCAAGCCCTGGACCAAATGTTCGCTTCCCTTCCCCTAGACCAATGGTCTTTTAACGGCACGGGCATCCCTGTACAAACTCATTTTTTGGGGCAAGGGCATAACATTATGCCCATACCCACGTTCTCCTTGTGAACCAACACCCTTTTATTTTATGAAAAAAGTACTTCTTTTTGCCGCAGTGGCCCTGGCCTGCACCTTGGACCTTAGCGCCCAACAGTTTAAAGTGATCACGAGCGTGGAGTCCATAGTGCCCAACGGATTTGGCCGATCAAGGATCATCAATGCACTGGAAGACAAAGACCACAAGGAGTTTACAAGTGTACAATCTGAAGATGACAATACCCGGAACAAAGCTGATCGGGGCGAGATCAGGGTAAAGAATTTTGAGGAGACCAAACTGCTCAACTTTTACAACATTGGTGGCATACGGTTCCAGAACATCGCTGCCAATGATGCCCTGTTGTCCTCCATGATCAATGATATGGTGGCCAATGGCTGGGAACTGGCCTTTGTGACCAGTGCGGTGGAAAGTGAGTCCGGTAAGGGAGATGGCCAGGGCATCTTCATAACCCGCTATATTTTCAAGAAATAGCAAAGCAGCAGACAGCACAAAAAGCCCCCGATCACGGACCGGGGGCTTTTTTTATGGTCAGTCCGCAATGCGGATGGTGCCGCCCACAAAAATCCTTTCGTTGAGTTCCTTGGGCCGGCCATATACCATGACATCTCCGCCAGCCTTGATGTGCACGTCCATGAGCTCACTGGCAAAGACCTCGGCCTCGCCGCCGGCGGAGACCTTTACATCGGCAATATTGCTGCGCAGGTCGCGCCCTTCAAAGATGCCCCCGGTATTGAGCACCACGGTCTGTTGGTCCACCAGTCCGGAAGCGGTTACAATGCCTCCGGTCACGGCACGGATATGGGCCGTCTTCACGTCCATGGCCATGGTGATCTGCGCGCCCTCTTGCGCCCTGAGGGTGAGCATGCTTTTCTTTACCATTTCATTACAGGTTACCCGGGCACCCTCATTGGCATCAATGATGTCCAGGTCCGTATAGTGCACTTCAATAAACGTATCCTCCCCTGTAAACTTCCGGTCCAACTGCATGCGCAATTTAAGCACCCCGTTCTTGTTGGTCCATTTAATGTCTCCCGTGTTCCTCCCTTTTATGAGGATCTTGTTCTCGTTGGATTGTATGAGATTCACTTCAATAAGATCGTAAACCTTTACCTCATTGAACTCCCCCACGGCCCTATCTATGGTACGCTGTGCCATGGCGGGCAGCACAAAAAACAAAAGAAGATGGGATAGTGCAAATTTCATTTCCAAATGGTTTTAGTTAAGGGAAAGATAGCCTTTTTATGGTTTTGTTACAGTCCCGTGGCAAGAATTGGCATATTTCTTGGTATTGGATATATAAAACGGTAGGCATGCAAAAATGGTATCTCTTCCTGTTCCTGCTCCCTTGCCTCCTTGTTGGCCAGGAAACCCTGGTAAAGGGCCCATTGCAGAACAGTGCCATCTATTTTGGGGCAGAAAAACTACAGTTGCACCCCAACCTGCTCAGTGGCATCAGGGTAAAAAATACCGGTTGGGCGCTATTGAGCTTTGGAATGGCACCACAATCCAGGTGGCCTTTTTTGAGCTACGGCCGATCCAACCATATCGTTGCCGAACCGCAATTCCACTTTTCCTTTCAACAGCCCCGGCACAACGAATTTGGGCTTTTGGAGCCCGAACGTTCCTTTAGGGGGGCCACGTCTCCCAATGAATTCATTTTGTTAAAACTAAAGACAAACACCAAAAAAGACCGCAGGTATATCTTTGCAGAAATTAATGGCTACAACCCAAGGATAAAGGCAGAGACCGTTCCCTTTGGTTACGAGGAAAAAGAGGCAGGTGAGTTTAGCGTTTTCCCGCTCGCGGCCCTGGCCCCCGGTGAATACGGTTTTGTGCACAAGGACGTCATGACCTCTCCCGCCTTTGCCGACTTTATGATTTTCGATTTCAGTGTAGAATAAGGAATTACTGTACCGCCCGCCACTTTTTGGCCTCAAGGCCGGTCAATGGCACCATTGCCCTAAAAAAGTAAACTACCTCGGGGCAAGCCCACGAGACATTAATAAGAAACTGAATTTTAATTTCAAGCCAAGCCTCGGAGTATTGAACCCTTTGGCGGTGCCAATAAAGATGGTGGGGCGGGCGTTCCCTGCGGGGCGGGCTATACGCTGCAAGTCCTCGCTGGCCCCGATCCCGATCGGGGCTGCTGTGGGCTTTTCGCTCCTATCCCTAACGCGGGCCTTGGACCCTATAAAGGAAGGGGCAGGGACACAGCCCCCTGCCCTTTCAAGGAAAAAGAGAAAGTGGAGCTTGCCCCCAACACATCCCGGAACCTTCCCAAGCCCTTTCGTTGTATATGGGTCTGATTTGTTAATTGCTGACCACCCTTCCATAAAGGCGTTCCATCATCACATTGTTGGAATATTGTGGGTAATCCGTATTTAAAGCCAACGGCCAGCTGACGAAGCAAAAATTATTTCCAGGAGTTTCTACTTGCTCAAACGAAAAAATTCGGGACCGTATTCCGGAGAAAAAAATAAAGGCAATGGAAACTAAGCAGTTCTAATTAAGAGAAGCTAACACCGCCCCTACCCAACGGCACATTTTGGCGGGTTTGGAAGGTCGCCATACCGAAGCGTCCGGACTGGCTCGTGTTCCACCTTTTTTGTACCGGTGTTGCATGATGTGCCCCATTAGGCCTCTTTTAAGCCATAATATGTCACGTTCTTTTTCAAGCTAACCGCTTCCGTCCGCAAAAAATCATTTGTAAAAGCCGCGGCACAGCGCCATAAATCAAAACCGATCACCTATTTTTAATAAAAACAGGGTTTACGGGCAGACTTTTGTTGTACACAACATCCAAAAAAAACACTAATCTGAAAAAATGAAAAGAAACACCTACGTATGCTTACTGCTTGTTGCGCTCTACGGATCATCGTGCAAGACACTAAAAATTTCCAATGACGCACCCCTAGATCATATTGTGCTGGTAACCGGCGATACCCTCTATGGTAAAATGGCGTATTTTAAAGAAACATTTACAGGACCGGAATACCATAAAAAAGTAAGATTTAGGGACACCACCGGTAAGAAGAAGAGGTTTAAGTGGGAAAAGTTAAAGGCGTATAGATTTAATGGCTCTGATTATGTGGGCTTCAAGCTAACAAGACGAAAACAATCTTTTGGACAGGGCAACCTTACCGAGGTTAGATATTATTTGAATCCCAACGGGAACACAAATTTTATAAAAGTAAAGGAGTTGGGTCCGCTATCGCACTATCAATTTGAATGGATTGACCAAGGGATTGATAATGGGGATGCCATTGTTGGGCAACCGTCATGGGCCAGACAGGACGTACTTAAAAAAGCGGATGATGATTTTTTTCTAAACGCGGAGGGATCCGTACTTTTTGGTTTACCAAGGAAGTCCTTGAGCCATTATTTATCCGATTGTCCAGAAATTCAAGAAAAATTAATGCAAAAAGATGTAAAATATGCTTTTGAGATCGTGGATTTTTACAACAAACATTGTGAGTAGGGAACATTGGCTTTGTCTTATAATTCAATGACGTTCATACCCAAGCTGTAATTAAAGCACTGCGTACAACAACCAAACCTTCCTGCTGTTGGCACCACCCAGCATAAGGGTTTCCAAGCATTGGTATTGAGCCATGGCGGGTTTATGGTGCCTACCCTATTTGGATTGGCTGAGTTTACCACCAGTTCCTTTCTTTACACCGCTTTACGGTTTTTTAGACCAAGCGCTCTTCTCCCCCTGAGCTCACTCCCACGTTCCTGCGCAGAACAAATTAAATACAACTGGCCGGGCGGCCATATTAGAAAATACCACTATATCCAAAGCCAAACAGTTAACCCCAAAAAAAGCGCGCCAACAGCCAAAACGGCCTGTATGCTGTACGTCGGGGCCATTATTTTGCATTTGCCCACGAAAGAAAAATATGCTAAATTTGAGATATGGAGAGTAATATTCAAAAAGCTAAAATTGATTTAATTCAATGGTTGACAACCATAGATGATAGTTCTGTAATTCAAAAAATTATGGAATTGAGAAATACTGAAAACAAAGACTGGTGTAATAAAATATCTGATGCTGAAAAAAAGTCGATAGAATTGGGAATTTCTGATGCTGATAACGGTAAGCTGAAACCACACTCCGAAGCAAAAAAAATATATGAAAAGTGGTTGTAAAATTCTTTGGACCGAACACGCTCTGAATGAATTGTATGATACTTATGAATATTTAGAACTACATTTTACTGAGCGAGAACTTAAAAATCTTTCTACCGAACTTGACAGAACACTAAGTTTAATTTCCCAAAATCCGTATCTATTTCCAATTTCTGAATTAGAAGGGTTTAGAAGAGTTGTAGTTAAGGAATTCAACACATTATATTACCGAGAAAAAGGGGATTATATTGAAATCCTTTCGTTTTTTTCCAACCGACAAAATCCGGATAAGAGAAAAATATGACACCGTATTACAATCCAATGGACTGCGGCCAGCGGTAAAGTCTACGGTGAGCCTCCAACACCACCCAGTGCACGGGTGGGACATACGCAAAGTTGTAATTCATAAAACAAAACCTCTTTTCGCACTTGGTACTATCTTCTAGTTTAGGCTTGGGCCAGCACCAGTGCAGCTTTGCGAATTCTGATGATAATTAACTTTTGGTTGGATTGAAAAGTTTAATTGAATGTTTTGAGGAAATATAATTTGGGAAATAAGCTATGGGATTGAGAGAAGTTAAATCAGAGCTTAACAAGCTTGACAAAGAAGGATTGATAAAACACATTTCCGAACTTTACAAAAAATACAAACCCGTAAAAGAGTATTTTGACTACTGCACAAATCCTGATGAAGACAAACTTTTGCAACAGTACAAGGAAAAAGTTACAGAAGGTTTTTTTCCAAAGAGGGGACACCAATTGAAACTATCAATTGCCAGAAAGGCAATAAACGATTTTAAAAAGCTTGGCACATCGCCAAAGAATTTGGCCGATATGCTGTTTCATTTCGTAGAAAACAGTGTTCAGTTCACAAAAGAATATGGTGATGTAAATGAGAGTTTTTATACAAGAGCTGAAAACACCTATGCAAACGCTCTGAAATTAATTGACAAAAATGGACTTTTGGATAAGTTTGAGAAAAGAGCCCATGGTATTGTGAACGACACCAAAGGAATGGGATGGGGATTTCATGATTGCTTGGGAGATTTGTATCACGAATTCTACCCCTAAAAATAGCGAACAATAAAGCGCTTGGGGCCATATCCAAGATGCGGCCACATCCCCGCTCCAACAAAAAAGAAAACCAAAAACAAAAAAGCGACACCACTTCCCCAAAAAAGGAAGAACATCGCTTTTTTTGCTTGATCCGGTGCTGGTTACGCCCTAGGAATTGATGATTTTTTCCTGGTGGTTTATGGATTCTTGATGAATGGCCTTGAACATTTTCAACACAAACTCCTCACTGAGCCCCTTTCTTTCGCCCTCCAAGATCATATTGCCCAAAATGGCGTTCCATCGGTTCGACTGCAAAACGGCCACATTGCGTTGTTTTTTAAGGGCTCCAATGCCATCGGAGACCTTCATCCGCTTGCCCATCATCTCTATCAATTGATTGTCAATGACGTCTATTTGCGCCCTTAGGTTGCTCAGTTTTGCGTTGTACTCCGCCTCCTCATCGGTTTCTTTTCTAATTTTTAGGTCTCTCATGATCTGTACCAAGGTATCGGGTGTTACCTGCTGTGCGGCATCGCTCCAGGCATTGTCGGGATCAAAGTGCGTTTCGATCATGAGACCGTCAAAATTAAGGTCCAGTGCGGTCTGCGATACATCAAAGATCATGTCGCGCTTGCCCGTGATGTGCGAAGGATCGTTGATAAGGGGCAGGTCTGGAAATCTGTTCTGGAACTCAATGGCCAGCTGCCATTCGGGGATGTTTCTGTACTTGGATTTTTCATAGGTGCTAAAGCCCCTGTGTATGGCCCCCAACTTTTTTACCCCGGCCGTGTGCAATCTTTCAATACCGCCCAACCACAGCGCCAGATCGGGATTTACGGGGTTCTTCACCAGCACAATTTTGTCCGTGCCCTCAAGGGCATCGGCCAGGTCCTGCATGATAAAGGGGCTCACCGTGGACCGGGCACCGATCCAGAGCAGGTCCACATCGTGTTCCAGGGCGAGCTCCACGTGCGCCCTGTTGGCCACCTCGGTGGCCGTTTTCAGTCCCGTTTCCGCCTTTACCTTTTGCAGCCATTTGAGTCCCAAAGCGCCCACGCCCTCAAAATTTCCGGGACGGGTCCGGGGCTTCCAGATGCCCGCCCGGTAATAGTTTACGTCCGTGTCCTTCAAGGCGTGCGCTATGCGCAATACCTGTTCTTCCGTTTCCGCACTGCAGGGCCCTGCGATGACCAGTGGGTGATCCAAACCCATATCATCCAACCAAGTTCTCATTTCCTTTGTATTCTCCATTACGTTGTTTTTTGGCAAATTCCCGGACAACGGAAGGGAAACCTTATCCTTTTCCGTTGTACGGGCCGTTGCCCATTTAATTGTGATTATTGATGTTCATTATTGTTTTGATGTGTCCTGTGCCATTTTTTTTGCTTCGGGCAGCCCTTTTAGAATGTCCTTTATCCTATTGGTCTTGTCCATTTCCCTGTAGATGCCCTCGTAGTCTTCCCTTACCAGGAGCTCTTTGAACGCCGTGAGGTTTTGGATGTACTCTTCCAAGGTCTCCACCACATTGTCCCGGTTCTGCTCAAAGATGGGCGCCCACATGGCCGGAGAGCTTTTTGCCAAGCGCACGGTGCTCTCAAAACCACTGCCCGCCATATCAAAGATGTCCCGCTCATTGCGCTCCTTGTCTATAACGGTCTTGCCCAGCATAAAGGAGCTGATGTGCGATAGGTGGGACACATAGGCAATGTGCCGGTCATGTGCCACGGGGTTCATGTACCTAATGCGCATGCCCAGGAGACCAAAGAGCTCCAGGGCCCTTTCCTGAAGGGCAAAGGCCGTTTTCTCAATTTCGCAGATTATGTTGGTCTTGCCCCGGTACAGTCCCAGGACCGCGGCCGAGGGGCCGGAAAACTCGGTGCCGGCAATGGGGTGGCAGGCCAAGAAATTGCGCCTCTTGGGGTGCGCTTGCAAGACCTCGCAAATCTGCTGCTTGGTAGATCCGGCATCACAGACCACGCAGTCATCTGGCACGGCATCCAAAATCTTGGGCAGTTCGCGCTGTAGCGCGTCCACCGGAACACTGACCAGTACAAAATCGGCCAGGGACAGGTCCGCATAGGTGGCCTTGGTGTCAATGAGCCCCAGGGAGAGCGCTTCTTCCAAATGGGCTTCATTGGTATCTATCCCATAGACCTTGGCCGTGGGCATTTTTGCTTTCACGTCCTTTACAAAAGACCCCCCTATTAACCCTATTCCAACTACAAAAATGTTCATCTCTTCCTTTTACTATTTTCCCTTGACCTAAAGAATGTTCTGGTTTTGTGGTCTTGTGGTTAAATCAGCGTGGTTACTGCATATTTCCCATTTCAAACTTCCCATTTCAAACTTCTAATATCTAACTTCTAATATCTAACTTCTAATATCTCCCTGGAGTAGGTAGTTCTTAGAGGGTAGCCGGTAGTTAAAGCAGTCCTTGGCAAAGGGAACCGCTCTCTCTGAGCCATCATTCTTCCCGACATTATTTCCCATTTCAAACTTCTAATATCTAACTTCTAATATCTAACTTCTAATATCTCCCTTCCAATATCTAAAACCTCCCCAACGCTTCCTTGATCTTCTCCTCCGTGACACATAGCGAAAACCGTATGTACCCCTCTCCGTTTTGGCCAAAAATGGTGCCCGGTGCTATAAAAATGTCCTTTTCGTGCAAAAGGCGGTCAATGAAGGCTTCCGAAGATGGGGCGCCTTGTGGCAGCTTGGCCCAGATGAACATCCCGGCCGCTTGGCGATCATAGGTGGCCCCGATGTGGTCTACCAGTCTAAAGAGCAGTTCCCTTCTTTTGCCATAGGTGCTGTCCAGTTCTTTGAACCATTCCTCCCCGCTGCGCAAGGCGGTAATGGCCCCCTGTTGCACCCCGTAGAACATCCCGGAATCCATATTGCTCTTTATCTTCAGTACGGCCGTGATGTGGTCCGCATTCCCGGAGACCATGCCCACCCGCCAGCCGGCCATGTTAAAGGTCTTGCTCAGCGAATTCAGCTCCAGGGCCACCTCTTTGGCGCCCGGTACCTGTAAAATACTGGTGGGCGTGTCGTTCAACACAAAACTGTAGGGGTTGTCGTTCACCAGTAGAAGGTCATGCTCCTTGACGAAGGCCACCAAGGCCTTCATTTTTTCCAGGGTAATGCGTGCCCCGGTGGGCATGTTGGGGTAACTGATCCACATCAATTTCACCTTTTCCAGATCCATTTGGGCCAACCGGTCCAGATCGGGCAACCATTGGTGCTCTTCCGTAAGATCGTACATAATGGGCGTGGCGCCCACCAGTTTGGTCACGGCGGTATAGGTAGGATACCCGGGATCGGGAATAAGCACTGCATCGCCGGCATTTAAAAACGCCATGCTAATGTGCATGATGCCCTCTTTGGAACCCATTAGGGGCAGAATTTCCGTTAGTGGATCCAATGCCACCTTGAACTTGTCCGCATAGAAGGAAGCAAAGGCTTCCCTCAGTTCCGGCAGACCCTGGTAACTTTGGTACTGGTGTGCCCCCGGCCGCAGTATGGCCTCCTGCATGCTCCGTATCACTTCCGGGGCGGGCGCCAGATCGGGACTCCCTATGCCCATGTTGATGATGGGCTTGCCCTGGGCCACCAGACCCCTTACCTCCCGCAACTTTTTGGAGAAGTAGTATTCCTGTACGGTGTTCAATCTTTCCGCTGTGATCATCTCATGGCATTTTTATATTCTCCCAAAATGGTAAAGTTCTCGGACATGATGTCCAACAGTTTTTTCGCCTTGTCAAAATCGTGGTAGGCATCAAAGGTGACATCCACAAAAAACGCATATTTCCAAGGGGTCTCCATGATGGGGAGCGACTGTATCTTGGTTAGGTTCAGGTTGCAATCGCTCATCACGTTGAGCACCGTGGCCAAGCTACCGCGCTTGTGGTCCGTGATGAACCGCAGGGAGGCCTTGTTGATCTCCTTTCTTGGCAGTACCTTGTTCTTTGTCCGTACAATGATAAAGCGTGTGGCATTATTTTTAATGGTCTGTATGTTGTCCGCTACGATATCCAAACCGTACAGCTCGGCGGCCACTTTGGGCGCAATGGCGGCCACATGGCCCAAACCCTGCTCTTTAATGCGCTTGGCGGTCTCGGCCGTGTCCACATCCTCAACCAACCTTATATTGGGAAAATTCTTGAAGTACTCCTTGCACTGCAAAAGGGCCATGGGGTGGGAACTCACCTCCCGGATATCCGATAGTTGCCTGCCCTTTAGCACCATTAAATGGTGGTGTATGTTCAGGTAATGCTCCCCAACAATGTGAAGCGCATTTTGGTACAGCAGCGCATAATTGGGGATAATGCTGCCCGCAATGGAATTCTCAATGGCCATGACGCCCTGATCCGCCTTTGCCTCCAACAATTGTTGTACCAGCGCATCAAAGGACAGGCATTCGGCCAGCTCAATGTCGTTGCCAAAATAATCCAGCGCCACTTGGTGGTGGTTGCTTCCGCGAATTCCCTGTATGGCTATTTTCAATGTCATTTATGGTTGGTTTCCCTTCTCAAAAAAAAATCTCCCCGCGTTTCCTTATCCTTGTCCCTTGATCTCACTTGGGTTCAAAAAAAAAGTTCCGATGGTTATCGGAACTTCATTCTATATATCATTGTTCAATACAACCTAGAACCGTCCCGACCTCTCCGTGAAAAAGAAGTAAAAATAAAACGCGTTCCAAAAATATTGCTTCAACATAATCTTTGCTATGAGGTTGCTAAAGTAGTAATTAATTCAATTAAAGCCTCCTTTGGGTGTTATTTTTCCAATTCCCACAAAGCTACCCAAGGTTTATTAAGAATTTTTATATTTTTTGCACATTTATCCCATTATGTTAACGATATGATAAAAAAAAGAGCGGTGCAACAACCCCCCGCCCCCACCGAGCCCCCGAGGGAACAAGGCTCCCCAAAGGATTTTGGGCGCTCCACGGCACCATGACCCCTTCCCCAAGCCGTGGCCAACTCCCCGTAGAATCGCAAAAAAGGTGGCCCATAATCCAGCATATCAAGGCATTAGGCCCGGAACGGTCCTGGAAAAATCACACTGGGGGCTCTGCCAACAGCAGGTGCACCGCTTGGTGCAACACCTCTTGAACGCCGGGGTCCGTGCAATTGATCAAAATGGCAAAGACCATCTGCTGTTCGGGGTATATGAACAGATTGCTGTAGCCCCCCACCCCACTGCCCACATGGCCGTAATAGGGCCTGCCGTGGGCGTCTTGGCTCACTTGCCAACCCAATCCGTAATGGGTGGATTCCCCTTTGACGTGGGCGGGGACAAGAAAAGGTGCCAGGGATTGGGGATCCAGCACCTTACCGTCCAAATGGGCCTGCCCAAACTTGGCAATGTCCGCCGTGGTGGAAAGATACCCGCCCCCGGCCAGCTTGTAAAAGTTCTGTACCGGTAGGGCCTTTCGGAAACCGTGGCGGCCCCGGGTATAGCATTGGGCCAAGAAAGCGGAGTGCAGATTTTCGGGAACACGGTCTTCTGCCCCCCGCACGGGCGCAAAGGTGTGCCGTATGCCCAAGGGGGCCAATACGGTCTTTTCCACATAATCCTCAAATGGCATGCCCGCGGCCTCCTGTATGGCCAAGGAAATGAGCACCCAATCATAACTGGTATAGGTGTAATCCGTCCCTGGGGCAAACAACAGGGCATCGTCCTTAAAAAGAACAAGGCTCTCCTTAATGGTGTACGGGAGGTTCAGGGCAAACTCCTTGCCCCGATATTTTCGTATGCCCGCCGTATGGTTGGCCAGTTGCCTTATGGTAAAGTCCCACCTCTTTTTGGGAAAGTAGGGCACATAGTCGTACAGGGAGGCATCCAAGGAGATGATCCCCTGATGCACCGCATGGGCCAGCGCGGTGGCGGCAATGGGCTTGGACACACTGGCCGTGCGAAAAATGGTGTCCCGGGGCCGCACCCGTACTTTCTTGCCCAAATGGGCATGGCCATAGCCCTTTTCAAAGACCAAGCGCCCGTGCTTGAGCACGGAGATGGCCAAACCGGGCACCTTCCCCTCTATGGCCAAGGAACGCAACAAGGCATCGGCCGAAGGCCGCGCATCCGGTCCATCCTTGCCTGCCCCGGTCGTGGGCCGGCCCAAAAGGCCTTTCATATGCTGCCAAAGACCGGTCATTCCACAAAAATGAGCCTGCCGTTAAAAAGGACATCCACCGTCACGGTCGCGGGCCGGTTGTAACTGAGCACGTCTCCCGTACCTCGTATTACGCCCGCCAAGCGCTGCTGCGGATCCACCAGCACATCATTGCTGCCCCTGTGGTTCAAGCGCACGTTTTGGGCCAGCAGTTCCCGGGCGTTTATACGGGAATCTCCGGCGGCAATAGTGATGTTAAGATCTTCCACGGCACCGGAAAGGGCAAAGGAGGCAATGCCGTTTACGGTAATGTCAAGACGTTCGCTGTTCACCCTCAGGTTGAATTCCCCATCCGTGGTGGCGGCCTCGGGAACGGTAAAGCTCTCGGAGAGCAGGGTCAGGGAAGGATAGGACAGCACCCCATCGCTGGAAATGGACAATCCGGTACTGCTGCGCAGCTCCGTGATGTTGGGCGAGGTCACATAGACCGTGGTGAGCCCATATTCCCTGAAGAGGTTACAGCCGTTTTCATTGCGCAGCACCAGACGGTCGCCCTCCACTTGGGCAGATACCTCATTGCGCAGAAACTCCCCGGTCTCCACCTCCACCTTTTGTTCCGGCCCCTCCCTGAGCACCAGGGCCACTTTCTCAAAAACGGTTATCTTGGTAAAGGGGGGCAGGGACACCTCCTCCCGTACGGGCTCCCCGGCAGATTGCAGGCAGTCCGGAACGTTTTCACCGCTGCAGCCCCAGAAAAACAGAGAGAGCAGCAGAAGCACCGTGGTGCCGCTGCCCCGAAGCGTTCCCTTACCTTTCCATAAGTGGTCCATACAAGGTCTGTTTTAAAAATTCATTTGCCTCCGTCAGAGGCGCACCCCAATGCCAAACGCCACCGCTTCGGCCTTTGCCCCGTGCGATTTTAAGGTTATGGCCGCGAACAGCCTGTCCGAGAAATAGCGTTTTAGCCCGATCCGGTTGTACACCCTTCCCTCAAAATCGAACGGATAGTACACATAATAGCCCAACTGGGCGATCACGCTCATTTTATTGATGAAGAGCTCATGGCCCAAAAAGAGCCCCACCCTGCGGTGATCGTCGTCCGCGGCCACATTGTTCTCCGGAAAGGCAATGGACTGGTACCGGATCAGTTCCTTTAGAAAATTACTGAAAAAAACATCGGTGCCCAGCTGTACGGCACTTTTTCTGCCCAGGCGTTTGTCCGCATACCCGGAAAGCACCAGGAAGCCGTACTGCCCGGAATCAATGACATCACTTTCATTGAGTCCGCCGCGCAGCACAACATTATAGCGTATGGGCTCCGTGAGTTTCTGTTTCCCAGGTTTGGGCATATAGGACAGCTCCCTGCCCCCGTCCAGGTCATAGACCAGCCCCGCGTTCAGGGCAAAGGTGTTGGTAGAGGTGTTGGGCGCCTTAAAGTTGGCGTTGGAATAGTGAATGACGGATATGCCCGCCTTAACCCCCAGGCCCTTCCACAGATTCTCCCTGTGGTAGTTGAGCATGAGATAGGTGGAACTCATGAAATGGGAGCCGTAGGCATTGTTCCTAAAATTGTTCACTTTGTCGTAGGGGTTGGTGTTGTAGGCAATGCCCTGCCCCATTCTAAACTGCAGCTTGCGCTTAAAAAAATAGAAGTTGTAGTGCGCGTACAGCCCGTAGTTCTGCCCCAAGGTGGCATTGCGCATGTCCTGGTAAATGAAAGAGGCCCCATAGTCCGGGTAATTGTACAGCCCCTCCCAGTCCTGCGCCCCGTAGGTCTTGCGGTTAAGGCCAATGATGGCCCCATTGGGGTGGCTGGTGATCAGGTGGGAAATATCCGGATTGTGCAGCAGTACCGAGCCGTAGAAGGGGCTCACGTCCAAGGTGTATTTTTTGGGCGCCCCGTCCTCTTGGGAAAACCCGATGACGCCCCACAGCAGCACAACCAGCAAAACTAATGGTTTCATGGGGCACAAAGGTAAGGGCTGTGAACATAGGGGCGGCCCCTTGTGGTCATGATTTTATCAAAAACACCCTACAACCCCGCCCATACGCCCCCCCGAACGCCCCCTTACGGCCCTGTGAAAGAAATTCTTTGGCGCACCCGAAGCCCGCAAAGCCAAGGCAAAGGGCATGTCCCGCCCATATCGCCTAAAACAGCGCCCGGGCGATCTGCTCAATATTGTCCGATTTTCCCATGGAATAGTAATGCAGCACCGGCACCCCGGCCTCCCGTAGTTCCCTGCTTTGCTCCACGGCCCATTCCACCCCCACCTGGCGCACCGCCCTGTTGTCCTTGCAGGCTTCCACCGCATCCACCAGGTCCTGCGGCAGGTCCAGGCTAAAGACCTGGGGCAGCAGGTTCAAATGGCGCTTCACGGCCAGGGGCTTTATGCCGGGAATAATGGGAATGTCAATGCCCATGGCCCGTGCGGCATCCACAAAGGCAAAGTACTTGGCATTGTCAAAGAACATTTGGGTCACCACGTAATGCGCCCCGGCATCCACCTTTTCCTTCAGTCTTTTAAGGTCGGTGCTCAGGGAGGGCGCCTCCAGGTGTTTCTCGGGATACCCGGCCACCCCAATGCAGAAATCGGCACAATCTCCGGACACCACGGTCTCGTGCAGGTAGTGGCCGCCGCAGAGGTCCGCGATTTGTTGCACCAAGCCCTGGGCGTACCGGTGCCCGCCCTCGGTGGGCTCAAAATAAGGCTCGCCCTTCATGGCATCCCCGCGCAGGGCCATCACGTTCTCAATGCCCAGGTAGTGGCAGTCCACCAGCACGTACTCCGTTTCCTCCTTGGTAAAGCCCCCACAGAGCAGGTGCGGCACCGTGTCTATCTTGTATTTGTGCTGTAGGGATGCGCAAATGCCCACCGTTCCGGGACGCATGCGCGTCTTCCGCTTGTCCAAAAGGCCGTCCTTTTCAATATAGACATACTCCTCGCGCGAGGTGGTCACATCAATAAAGGGTGGTTTAAACTCCATCAGCGGGTCTATATTGTCATACAGTTCCTGAATGCTCTTTCCCTTTACCGGCGGGATCACCTCAAAACTAAAGAGCGTCTCCCCCTTGGCCTTTGCTATATGTTCCGTTATCTTCATCTATAATGCACTTAAAATCCCGTTGTTGTTCCCCTTGTGCCCACCGCACCCAAGGTATCTTTGGCAACACTGCCCGCCTTGGCCCGTTTTTGTTGGGCGTTCCCCAAGGGTCGGGCTTTCCGCTGTATTTTTTTGTGCCAAGGGGCCCAAAAAAGATGCCGCTCCAATCCCTAACGCAGCCCTTTCCCCATCTTCCCCGCGGCAAACATTTTAAACCGGGCGCCCGCCGATCATGGCTCCGGCCTCCATTCCTTTGGCAGAACACCATGAAACCCTGCCCCACAAAAAAACGGCTCCCAGGCCCATTGCAAACGGGCTGTACCGCCCCGCGCAGCCCAGTTCCCATGCTACTCGCCTTCCTCTGCCATATTGGGGGCCAGCCATTTTTTGGCCTCCTCCAAGGGCATTCCCTTTCGGGCGGCAAAATCTTGCACTTGGTCTTCCTTTATCTTTCCCAGTCCAAAGTAGCGCGCCTGGGGATTCCCAAAATAGTACCCGCTCACGGAGGCCGCCGGCCACATGGCCAAGCTTTCGGTGAGCTTCACCCCAATGGTCTCCTCCACCCGCAACAGTTCCCAAATGGTCAGTTTCTCCAAATGGTCCGGACAAGCGGGGTACCCGGGGGCGGGCCGTATGCCCTTGTACTTTTCATCGATCAGTTCGTCATTGGCCAGGTCCTCGTTGGCCGCGTAGCCCCAATGTTTGGTGCGCACCTCCTTGTGCAGGTACTCCGCAAAGGCTTCCGCCAGGCGATCGGCCAGGGCCTTGACCATGATCGCACTGTAATCGTCCAAATCTTTTTCGTATTGCGCCGCCATTTCTGCCGTCCCAAAACCGGTGGTCACGCAAAAGCACCCTATGTAATCCTGCTTGCCCGTTTCCTTGGGGGCAATGAAATCGGCCAGGGCATAATCGGGAACGCCCTCGCGCCGCTGCAACTGCTGGCGCAGGGTCCTGAAAACAACCCCGGTTGCACCTGACTTGTTGCGGGGCGGTCTGTCACTGCTTTCTTCACCGTTCTCCCCAGAAGCCCCGTAAGCGTCGCCCAGGGCCGCCACCACCTCAATATCATCATCATGGATGGCATTTGCCGGGAACAGGCCAAAAATCCCCTTTGCCCTCAACTTTTTTTCTTGCACGATCTCCTTCAGCATCTCCTGGGCATCTTGGAAGAGCTCGGTGGCCTGGGCGCCCACCACATTGTCCGTTAAAATGTCCGGATATTTCCCGTGCAGGTCCCAGCTCCTAAAAAAGGGCGTCCAGTCTATAAAGGGCAGGAGGGTTTCCAGTGCCATATCCTCTATGACCTGTATGCCCAACTGCTTGGGTTTTACCAAGGGGGTTTCTTCCCAGTTGATCTTGAACTTGTTGGCCCGTGCGGCCTCAAGGGGCTTGTACTCTTTCTTAACGCTCCGTTTCAAGAACTTGTCCCGGAACACCTCATAGTCGGCCTTTACCTTCTCCTTGTAGGCCGTGGAAGTTTCCTTTTGCAAGAGATCGCCCACCACGGTCACGGCGCGCGAGGCATCATTGACGTGCACCACCGCATGGCTGTAGTGGGTGTCTATCTTCACAGCGGTATGGGCCTTGCTGGTGGTGGCCCCACCGATCAACAGGGGCATGGTGAACTTTTTGCGCTCCATCTCCTTGGCCAGGTGTACCATTTCATCCAAGGAAGGGGTGATCAGACCGCTCAACCCAATGATGTCCACATTGTGCTCTACGGCCGAGGCAATGATCTTCTCCGGCGGCACCATCACGCCCAAGTCCACGATCTCATAATTGTTGCAGGCCAAAACGACCGAAACTATATTTTTACCAATGTCATGGACATCGCCCTTTACCGTGGCCATTAAAATCTTACCGGCAGCCCCCCCCGCCCCCAAAGGGGGAGCCGTCAACTTTGCGTGTATTTTTTCCAAGACCTCATCAAGACTGCCAAGAACCTCGGCACTACTGAACCTAATTACTTCATATCCCTGCTTTTCCAACCAAGCGGTGCGTTCGGCATCACTCGCTTTGTTTTCCGGCAATTGATGGATGGACCCATCCACTTCCACGATCAAATTTTGCTTTAAACAGATAAAATCTGCAATATACGCTCCAATAATGTGCTGTCTTCTAAACTTAAAACCATCCAAATTCTTGCCGCTCAGTGCGTTCCAAAGCATAGCTTCTGCCTCAGTGGGTTGGCTCCGCATTCTTTTTGCGTACTGCTTCAGCAAATTGTAACCCGTGGGATCGGCCGTCTTCCAGTGCTGCTCCCCCTTTGGGGGCTGGGGGGCCGTTTTCGCTTCCTCTATGAAAGGCAAGAGATAGGCCACTGCCTTTTTCATGACTCGGGCCGACTTCACCACCTGGGGCAAGAACATTTTACCACTGCCAAAGAGGTCGCCCACCACGTTCATTCCGGTCATGAGGTGGCCCTCTATGACGGCTATGGGCTTTTCGGCGGCCAGCCGGGCCTCTTCCACATCTTCCAAGATGTACTGGTCAATGCCCTTCACCAAGGCCCTGGTGATCCTGTTCTGCAAGGGTTCCTCACGCCAAGAGAGGTCCACCGTGCTCTCCCGGGCCTTGCCCACCACGGACTCCGCAAAATCCAACAGCCGCTCGGTGGCGTCTTCCCTTCGGTTGAGCATGACGTCTTCCACGTGCTCCAGCAGGTCCTTGGGAATATCATCATATACTTCCAAAAGACTGGGGTTCACGATGCCCATGTTCATCCCCGCCCGTATGGCGTGGTAGAGAAACACGGAATGCATGGCCTCCCGCACCGGATTGTTGCCCCTAAAGGAAAAGGATACGTTGCTCACCCCCCCGCTCACGCTGCAATGGGGCAGGTTTTCCCGCACCCATTTGGTGGCACGGATAAAATCGATCGCATTCAATTTGTGCTCTTCCATCCCCGTGGCCACGGGAAAGATGTTCAGGTCAAAAATGATGTCTTCCGGCGGAAAGCCCACTTTATCCACCAAAATATCGTAGGAACGCTTGGCAATTTCAATGCGCCGGTCATAGTTGTCTGCCTGGCCCACCTCATCAAAGGCCATCACGATCACGGCCGCGCCATAGCGCTTTATGAGCTTGGCGTGGTGCACAAACTGGGCCTCCCCTTCCTTTAGGCTAATGGAGTTCACCACGCATTTTCCCTGCACCACTTGCAGCCCCGCCTCAATGATGTCCCATTTGGAACTGTCTATCATGATGGGCACCCGGGCAATGTCCGGTTCGGCATTGACCAGGTTCAGGAAGGTTACCATGGCCTCCTTGCCATCAATGAGGCCATCGTCCATATTGATGTCTATGACCTGTGCACCGCCTTCCACCTGCTCGCGTGCCACGTCCAGGGCCTCCTCAAACCTTTCCTCCTTTATGAGCCGAAGAAATTTCCGGGAACCGGCCACATTGGTGCGCTCGCCCACATTTATGAAATTGGTTTCGGGCGTGACCACCAAGGGTTCCAGGCCGGACAACTTTAAATATCTGGGCGCCCCACCGTCCCTTTGGGAAGCCCCGGATTCGTTGTCCATTGTTGTGTTGCTAGCGTTCATCTTTTGTGTTCCTTCTTCATTAAGAGCCCATCCTGCCCGTTCTCAAGGGGCCATTTCCAACTTTCTGGGGCCATATTGGGCCACCAGCTCGGCAATGGCCCTGATGTGTTCCGGAGTGGTGCCGCAACAACCGCCAATGATGTTCACCAGGCCTTTTTCCAAGTACTCCTTGATCTGGGCGGCCATCTGCGCCGGACTCTCATCATATTGCCCAAAGGCATTGGGCAGGCCGGCGTTGGGGTGGGCCGAAATGGCGTGGGCCGATTTTGCCGAAATCACCTCCAAGTGGGGCACCAACTGGCTGGCGCCCAAGGCACAGTTGAACCCCACCGATAAAATGGGCATGTGCGAAACGGAAATGAGAAAGGCCTCTGCCGTCTGTCCGGACAGGGTTCTCCCGGAGGCATCGGTAATGGTGCCACTGACCATGATGGGGATGTCCACGTTTTGCTCCTCCTTGATTTCGTCTATGGCAAAAAGGGCCGCCTTGGCGTTCAGTGTATCAAAAACGGTCTCCAGAAGCAACAGGTCCGCACCGCCCTTGAGCAGCGCCTCTGCCTGTTGTTTGTATGCAATTCTTAGCTCGTTGAAGGAGATGGCCCTAAAACCGGGGTCGTTCACATCCGGGGACATGCTGGCGGTTTTGTTGGTGGGGCCCATGCTGCCGGCCACAAACCGTGGTTTGTGCGGCTCTTTGGCCGTAAACTCCAAGGCCACTTCCTTGGCGATACGGGCCGATTCATAATTGAGCTCTTCCACCAATTCTTCCATATGGTAGTCGGCCATGGCAATGGTGGTGCCGGAAAAGGTATTGGTCTCCACAATGTCTGCCCCCGCTGCAAAATACTGTCGGTGCACGTCTGCAATGGCCTCCGGTTGGGTCAGGGACAGTAGGTCGTTGTTGCCCTGCAAGGGATGCGGCCAATCCTTGAACCGTTCGCCGCGAAAATCGGCTTCCGTGAATTTGTGCCGTTGCAGCATGGTGCCCATGGCCCCGTCCAAGATGAGGATGCGCCGTTGTAAAATGTCTTTGATGTCTGCCATAACACGGGGCGCCAAGGCGCCCTATTTTTTTTTATAGATGGTATCAAGGAAGGGAAGGATGGGGACATGGTCCCTTTAGCTGTGGTTATCTATGCGTTTTGGGATTGCTTCCCGCGGCCAACGAAGCCTCGGGGCAGCACAACGCTAGAATGTAGCACCTTCTCGGGCCTCCAAACCTGGGCGGCACAAAGGGTTGCTAAGGCTTCGCAGGGTCCAATCCCTCCACCTTTCTTGATAACGGTTTTCAGTGTTTTAAAGAACTGGGGCAAAGTTCGGGCACATGGCCTTTAAAAGCAAGGAAAAGGGCGATTTTTCAAGTCTTGCGGTGTTTGGATCAACTGCTCTCCTGCCCGGTGGGGCATAAAAAATCAAAACAACCTCTCCACCTGCTCGCGAAAGGTCTCCCCAATGGAGAGTTCTTTGTCCCCGAGAAAAACACTGTTCTTGCGCACGGCAGTGATGGCATCCAAAGCCACCACATAAGACTTATGTATCCGTATGAAGGCACCAGGCGGCAGCTCTTTGTCCAGCTCCCTGAAACTGATACGGACCACCAAGGGGTGCTGGGCACTTTTTAAATGGAATTTGATGTAATCGCCATAGCCCTTCATCCAAATGATATCTTTGAAATTGATCTTGACCCGGCTGTAATCTGCATTCACAAAGAAATGGTCCTTTGCTTTCTTTGTGGCCGTCTCGGCCTGTCCGGATTTCAGTTCAAAAAGTTCCCGGGCCCTAAGGCAAGCTCTCAAAAAACGCTCTAGGGGAACCGGTTTTACAAGGTAATCCACCACATCCAAATCATAACTTTCCACGGCATATTGCTTGTAGGCCGTGATGAAGATAACCAATGGCTTTTTTTCCAAACTTGCAATGAACTGGAGCCCGCTTAGACCAGGCATTTGAATGTCTATGAACACCAAATCCACAGCGTGCTTCCCCATGGCGTCTACAGCCTCAAAAGCGTTGTTACAGGTGGCCACCAACTGTAAAAAGGGGACTTTACCTATATTATCCTGGAGAAGCTCAAGGGCAAGAGGCTCATCATCTATGGCGATACAGTTCATTGGGAGTTTAGTTTTATTTGCAGAAGCACCGAATACCAAACATCATTTGTTTCAATTTTTAAGTTGTGCCTAGTGCCGTAAAGTAGCTGTAACCTTCTTTTTACATTGGCCAAACCAATGCCGGAGGTCTTGTCCTTGGCCTGGTCCTTTTCAACAAATTTGTTGCGCACCTTAAAAACCAGCAAATTGTCCGCAGCCGCTAACGAAACCTCTATAATGGGGTCTTCTATGATACCCGTGCCATGCTTAAAGGCATTTTCCACAAAAGGTATCAACAGCATGGGCTCTAAGGTGTGCCAATCTTCCTGTAGGTATAAATTAACCTTAAGGCTAAGCCTATCCCCAAAACGTAATTTTTGCAAGTCTATATAGCTTTGCAAATAATCAGCTTCGCTCTTTATCAGCACCTTCTCATCATCGGTCTCATACAACATATACTGCATAAAGGAGGAGAGTTTTAAAATGGTGGGCTCCAACTTTGGACTGTTGGCCCTGGCCAACGCAATAACATTGTTGAGCACATTGAACAAAAAGTGAGGACTGATCTGCGATCGCAGAAATGCAAGTTCTGTTTTTAAGTTCTCACGCTCTTTTTCCTGGGCCCTGCGCTCCAATCTTAAACGATCGCTCACGGTCCTTAAGGCAACAGCCATAAGTACAAAGAACAAAAAGGGAAGTGCATTGTGCAAGAGCGCTGTATTAATGGAATATGGGTAGGCAAAGTTCAGCGCATCGTAAGCGAAACGATTCATTAAGAGTATAAGCGCCAATAGGCCTAAATTCACTACCACAAAAAGCAAAACATTTCTTCTATATAAGAATTTTGGCACCAAGAATTGGGTGTTCAGATAAAATGTGGACATCCAAAACAGATTCATCAGGATGTTAAGAACCAAAATCTTCTGCGCAAACTCGGTGGGCATCCTATCTCCCGAATACTGCAAGGAAAAGATATAGGGCAGGGCAAAGACAAAGCCCCACACCAATACATGCAGAACAACCGTCTGATATTTCTTTATGGATTTTTGCTGAATGGACATATTTGTTCTACTACATTGACAAGATACCCAAAAGTGGGCAATTTTTTCCGCTTGAAGTCGCTGGGAAACGGACATCTATGCAAAAACGGCCTTCCAACCCGTGGCAGACCGCTTTTGACTAACAAACAACATTTTTTTGACTCAATCTACATAGACATGCTGGTAGTAGGCGTCCTCCCCATTGTTGACCATAACCGTGTAGGCCCCTCTTGCGGCACTCTGAAAGCTGAGCACCTTGCCCACGTGCAATTTGTTCTTGGAAATTTCCTTGAAAACCATATTGTTCTGAGCATCGATAATTATGATTTCCACACGGCCCAAATCTGAGTTCAAGAGATTCACAGAGACTTTTTTACCGCGTTTTCTAAAAATGGCACGAGTGTTTTCTTTTTTTCTTTCCGCAAGCTCAATGCCGTCCTCATTAATGGTGAAGGTGAAAACCATAGTGGCCTTCCGGTTCTTTACGCTAAAATAGTAGGTTCCCATTGAGAGGCCCTCTAGGTTGAAAGTCTTGGCATAATCAGCATTGGACACGCGTTCACTGTAAATGGCAACGGCGTCCTCGTTAACCAATTTAATTCTTGCCTCAGTGTCCTTGGCGTCCATCCTAAACACCAGACTCTTTCCTTCCGCTCCCAAGGTAAGGCTCATATCCGGGGCATAGGCCATTGCCGTGACGCTCATTGACAATAGCAATAGGACTACGGTACTTTTTAAAATTGCTTTCATAATATTTCCGATTTAGCACCTGTTGTGTTCCAGGTTGTTCATACTTGTTTACACCACAAAACTAAACCAGGGAGACAGATCATTTTTCGGTATGCGATGAACCCGCAAATGTTTGCGGTGAACTTGAAAAGCACCGCTGTAAGACATTAAAGACCGGAGCAGTATCAGTGCCCCCCCCCCCAATTCTCCAAAAGCATCAAACTCGGCCCTGCCCATCCTAAGATATGGAAAGAGATCTTTCAAGGTCGCTTCACTTGAAATCGGGTGCCGTGCCAAACGTTCACATTTGGCGAACCAACACGCCGCCAACATCTTTGGATAGCGCTTCATAAGTATATTCCATGGCAAAAGCGGACATTTCAAAACCGGTAAAATGGAAAAGGGTGAAACATGTTTTTTGTGGTACAACGGGGGTTCAACATGACTAAACGGGTAAGTGCACATCAAAAAACGGTTGCCATTCACCGAAATAAGTCCTGCCACTGCCCCCTTTCTCAAAAAAAATAATGGAATACCTTGTCATAATTTCAACCATTTTGTCACTAAACTAGTAGAAACCAACCCCAGACATGGCCAAAGACCTGGAGCATATTTTTCTAAACGCGTTGGACGAGAACCAACACAAACTGCTGCGCATCTGCTCGGTGTACGGGAAAGATGAAGCGGACACCAAAGACCTTTTTCAAGAGGTGTTGGTGCACATTTGGGAAGCCCTGCCCAATTTTAAGGGCCATGCCTCCCTATCTACTTGGATGTACCGCATTACGCTCAATGTATGCATGCGGGTTCGCTCCAAAGACAGTAAAAAACAAAAGAAGATGCTGCGTATGGACAGTATTACGATAAACAACTTAAAAGCAGCACCGGAACATACCGAGCAGAGCGAAAAACCAAAACAGCTCAAGTCTTGCATAAAACAACTCAACGAGGCCGATAGGGCCATGATTGCCCTTTATCTGGAAGAAGTGGCCTATAGGGAAATTGCCGCCGTGACGGGCCTAAAGGAAAACACCATCGCGGTAAGGATAAAACGTATCAAAACAAAATTGTTGCACTGTATAAACCAAGCATCATGATGGAAGATGAACTCATCGCCATTTGGCAATCCTCTCCCAAGACCGAGCAAATTAAATTTGAAAGGTCGCGGTTGATGATCGACGTACAATTGGGCGTAAACCGACTTCAAAAATCTTGGAGAAACATGCTGATCAGGGAAGGTTTGGCGGCGACCATCGGTATCCCTATCTTCACTTACATTGCCATAACACATCCCTTTGCGTTGACCAGAATGGGATCGGCATTGATTGTTCTGTCAATCCTATATATCATTCTTTGGCTTTATAAAACAGATAGGCAGAAACCCAATAGCTATGCTAAAACCTACCTGGCCTATCTTTTGGAGGCGAGGGAAATCCTTCGTGTTCAGAAGAAGTCGCTGGAAAATGTCCTTTATTGGTACGTATTGCCCCTATATCCTGGTCTATTTCTCTTTTTATTGGGGTTTGTCCACATTCCGGAAAAAACCAACATCATTGTGTTCACTGCTTCGTTGGCAGTGGCCATGGCCATTGGGGTTCATTTTCTGAACAAATGGGCCGCAAGAAAATATTTTGCCCCACAATTAAAAAAATTGGACGAACTTATCGCCGCAATGGAAGAATAAATTCCAGCCAAAAAAACTGTGCTGCCACCAAAAACAACCCCGACATGAAAACACGCCTATTTCCTTTTCTCGTATTTGGATGCCTATTTATGGGGCAGGCCCAGGCACAACTCCCCCCGGAAATCCATACCAACCTGCAACAACGCATAGACCAAGGGGTCAATACCGGCATTGTGGTGGGCATCATCGATGCCAATGGCACCAATTATCACAGTTTTGGGGTGAAATCCCTAAAGACCAAGGAAGCGGTGGACCCACATTCCATATTTGAAATAGGTTCCATCACCAAGGTCTTCACCGGCATCCTTTTGGCCAATATGGTGTTGAAGGAAAGAATGACATTGGAAGACCCCATACAAAACTACCTGCCGGAGGGCGTCACGGCACCCACCCGAAAGGGCGCTTCCATACAATTGGTGCACTTGGCCAACCATACGGCCGCGCTGCCCAGAATGCCCTCCAATTTTGAGCCGGCCAACCCGGCCAACCCCTTTGCCGACTATTCCGAAGCGCAGCTCTATGATTTTTTGAACAACTACACCCTGCGCAGGGACATTGGCGCGCAATATGAATACAGCAACTACGCCATGGGCTTGTTGGGCCACGTTTTGGCCTTGGCCAACAAAATGGACTACGAAGCATTATTGGCCGCACAGATCACAAAGCCATTGGGCCTTGCCCATACCGGCATACAGCTCTCGCCCATAATGGAAAAGAACCTGGCCCTTGGCCATAGTGGTGGACTCCAAGTGGAAAATTGGGATTTGACCACCTTGGCCGGCGCCGGAGCGATCCGGTCCAACGCGGTGGATATGCTTAAATTTCTGGGCGCCAACATGGGCCTGGAAAAAAGTGACCTTTATCCGGCGATGCAACTATCCCACCTCAACTCCAGGGAAGAGGGTGCAGCGCCCATGGTAGGCTTGGGATGGCATATCATGGTGCTGGGAGATACCGAAATTGTCTGGCACAACGGAGGCACGGGAGGCTACCGCAGCTTTGCCGGATTTGTGAAAGGGGGCAACAAAGGGGTGGTTGTGCTCTCCAACTCCAACGCAAATGTGGATGATATTGGTATGCACATCCTACATCCGGAATCGCCCTTGCAAGAAATAAAACCCTCCATAGCCAACAAAATCAAGGAAGAAATCCGTGACAAGGGTCTGGCGGCCGGACTGGAGCGATACGCCCAGTTAAAACAGCAAAAAGCTACGGAATATGAATTTGGCGAAGCGGAACTGAACCGCTTGGCCCACGATTATGTAAACGATGGGGATATGGAAAAAGCCCTGGCCATTTTTAAGCTGAACACCACGGCCTATCCGCGGTCCTCCAATGCCTTTGGGTATTATGGCGCTGCCCTGATGTACCACGGTGATCGGGAAAATGCCATATCCAGCTTCCTCAAATCGGTGGAACTGAACCCGGCCAATCCAAAAGCCCTCGAAAAATTGGAGGCTTTGGGTGTGGACGTGACCAACTTGGTCAAGGACATGGACTTGGATGAAGCCATTTTGGAAAGCTATGTGGGCCAGTATGAACTGGCGCCCAACTTTATGCTTACCATTTCAAGGGAGGGCTCGCAATTAAAACTGCAGGCCACCAATCAACCTGAATTTCCAATCTTTCCCAAATCGGAAAACACCTTTTATCTCAAAGTGGTCGATGCCCAAATCACCTTCCATAAAGACGAAGATGGCCGGGTGGATGGACTTACACTGCATCAAAACGGACAGGATGTACCCGGAAAGAAACTGGAATGACCACACCGCCATAAGTTGAAGCTCCCGGGCAATGGGCCCAGTCCCGGCACGCTCTAGGTTGGCTAATCGTTGTTTCGAGGGCCACAATACATTTCTTGAAATAGGGTTTGACCAAGGCGCCTGGGCGGCGTAAAATAATTCAAAGGTTTTTTTGGTTTATAAAATAAAGTACTTTATATTTACACTATGAAAGCAAAAGAGACCTTAACCAGTGAGCAAAGTTTGGAAATCATAACCCAGATGATCGAGACCACCAAGGGCAACGTAAAGGGCAGCAGTTTTCACCTGCTGTTGTGGGGCTGGGTGGTGTTCATAGGCAATGTGGGGCATTATTTGATTGGGGAGCTCACCTCCTACCCCCATCCCTACATTATTTGGTTGATCACCCTGCCGGCGTGGATTTTCAGTTACTGGTACGGTTACAAGAAACGTAAGGAGGCCAGGGTAAAGACCTTTACCGATCTATTGATCATGTGGGTGTGGCTCTGTTTTTTGTTCGGTTTTATCCTGTTCGTGTTCTCGGGTAAGTTTGAGGCTCTGATTCCAGCGCTCATCCTTATTCTGGCCGGCACCTGTACCTTCATTACCGGTTGCATCATCAAGTTTAAACCATTGATATATGGGGGCAGTACGTTCTGGATATTTTCGGCCATCGCCCTTGCCGTGGACCACAGCTATGCACCGCTGATTTCGGCCATTGCCATTGCAGTGGGCTATCTTGTTCCCGGGTACATGCTGAAAAGATCCTAGGGTAATGAAAAAGTTCGATGGATTAAATCCACTGCTGCACTCGCAACTTAGACTTGCGGTCGTATCCATTTTAATGAGCGTGGAGTCGGCAGAATTTGTCTATATCCAAGAAAAAACAGGGGCCACGGCGGGGAACTTGAGCGTGCAGATCAACAAGCTCTCCAAAGCGGGCTATCTTAAGGTCACTAAATCCTTTAAAAACAACAAGCCGTTGACCAGCTGTAAAATAACCCAAGCGGGCATAGCGGCATTTGAGGAATATGTGGAAAAAATTCAGCAGTACCTAAAACCATAATTTTTTTACCCTTATGGTTTATATTATAAACTACTTTATTAATAATTAAAACATATAAAACCATGAAGACCCTGAAATCAACAATTGTCATTCTCTTTTTTTCGGTAACGCTGTTCTCCCAAACGGAGGGGGATAAAATGGCGTACCGCGCCTATCTTACCAACAACAAGGCACTTTGGGAACAACTGGTGGCGCAAGAACGCCAACAGTACAAAAAAACAAAGAACAAGGAAAACCTGTACCGCTTGCTGCTTGCGCAACACGGTCTGCTGGGCGCCACCATGGCCGATAAGGACGAAAAGCTCTTCAACGACCACTACAAAACGGCAAAGAACAACAGCAAGGAACTGATCGATGCCAACCACAACACCGCCAATGCAATGGCCATTTTAACCGCCATCTACGGTTGGGAAATGGCCTATAGTCCCTACAAGGGCATGTTCTTGGGCGGAAAGAGCAGCAGCACCATAGCGGAGGCCCTTGAACTGGATGCTTCTTCCCCCCTGGTATGGCAGGTGTACGGCACCTCAAAATTGTTCACGCCCGAAACGTGGGGCGGGGATACCAAAATAGCCCAGGAGTCTTTTGAGAAATCGGTTTCGCTCTACGAATCCAACAAAGACCAACTACGTGAAAACTGGAGATATTTGGACGCCTTGGCCCTCCTTGGCCAGGCCTATGAGGTTAACGGCAATAAAGAAATGGCCCAAAAAACATACGAAAAGGCCCTTAAGATAGCGCCCGACTTCGGCTGGGTAAAATATGCCCTGCTACCCGCCTTGACCGACTGACACCAAGCATCTTTCCCCAAAAAGGGAATTGGTGCGCATTTGAGAATGGGAGCAAGTACGTTGCACAACCATTTTTCTAAAGGCAAGGGACAAACAGTCACTGAAATGAATCTATATGAAACCTTTTAGCTTACTTCTGTTTTTGTGGTCTTTCGGCCTTCTCTGCGCGCAAACGGACACCACCGGAAAAATAACGGACAAGGAAACGGCCCAGCCCTTGATGGGCGCCAACATCTATGTGAAAGACAATTGGCAAACCGGTGCCATTACGGACGCCAACGGCCTATTTGCACTTGGCGGCCTCACAAAAGGGGACACCCTTGTTGTTTCCTATGTAGGATACGAAACCTTGGCCCTGCCCTATTTGGGCCAATCGCGCTTGGACATCGCTTTGCAGGCAACGAGCACCCAGATCAACGAAGTGGTGCTTACGGCGGAAAAGTTGGTGGCACAGGAGTTTGCCTACAAAAAAATTGAGCGCCTGGACATTTACCTGAACCCCACGGCCAAGGCAGACCCCTTGTTGGCGGTGAATTCGCTCCCCTCGAGCACTACCCTGGACGAGTCGGCCAACATCAGTTTCCGGGGCAGCGCCCCGGGCGAAACGGGGATGTTCTTCAACAATGTGCCCCTGTACGATTTTGTGCGGTTCTCCCAGCTCAACGGCATAGGCACTTTTGGCATCTTCAACACGGCCATGGTGGATGAGCTCTTGGTGTTCCCCGGCAATCCCCCCTTGGAATACGGCAATACCACCTCCGGCCTGGTGGCCATAAAAACAACGGAAAACATCCCAAAGAAACCGGTGAACAACGCCACGCTATCCCTGGCCAGTTACGGCTATTTTGGAAATTGGCCCGTGGGCAAAAAACAGTCCATCACCCTATTTACCAATTACCAGCCCTCCGGCATCATCAAAGCCATAAACGGCGATGCGCTGGAAGACATTGAAGCCTTCAACTCCCTGGATATGGGCTTGAGCTATCTTTATGCACCCAACGAAAACACCACGCTGAAGATTTTTAATTATGGGCTGTTGGAAGGCTATGATTTCAACTATGAGCACCCCACCCTGTCCACCCTTTTTGAACAACGAAAACAACGCAATTTTACCGTGGTCAACCTCCGGCACAGGCACAAGAACCATGAGCTTACCCTAAATGGGAACATCAGTTTTTCCCAAACCGATTTTTCCTATGCTGATGCACAAATGGATTTGAACAACTTTGATGGCTTTGCATCGTTGAACCACCAAATGACCCTGGGGAAATTTCGGTTGAAATCGGGCGTTGCCCATGATCACCGAAGGCAACGGTTCAATGGCACCTTCTATAGCCTGGATTATGCCCAGGGACCGGGATTTCCAACCACCACAACCAACATTACCACCATTCTAAAGCGTCCCGAGGTGTATGGCTATCTTACCTATTTTTCCAATAGCGGGTGGGTGCTGGGGGGCGGCATCCGGGGCAATCTGGCCATTGACGGGCAAGAACAATTCCTAAGCAGCCAAGTGAGCGCCAAGTACAGGCTCGATGCCAAAAATGCCCTTGTACTGGCCCTGGGCAATTACCATAAGCACGACTTTGGGATGGAAAGCCCCTTTGTGCTCAACCAGAGCGAACAGCTGTCTTTGGACTACACCCATAAAACAACCGGCGGCACAAGCCTCACGGCCTCCGTATTTGCCAAAAAGGCCAGGGTGGCCCAATTGGAAAATGAGCTGTGGGGACTGGAACTTTTCCTGCAAGGGAACATCACCGAGCGCCTCAGGGGACAGCTTTCCTATAGCCTGATCAATGGGACGTCCACCAATTCGGAGGGCATGGTGTATCCCAACGCCTTTGACCTGGACTATTTTGCGCGGGGCAACCTGCAATGGAAAATTGACGCGTTCTGGACCTGCAATGCCAACCTTGCCTTTCGCCAGGGCAATTATTACCGCCCACTCTCCGAGGCCACTTTTCAGGAGGGACTCCGTGTGTTCCGTCCCCAGTTCAGCTCCCTGGAACAACAGGAACGCCTGCCCTACTACGGACTTGTGGACCTGAGCCTCACCAAACTCATTCCCATTTCGGAGGAGTGGAACATCATTGCCTTTGGCACGGTTAACAACCTATTGGACCGAAAGAACATCAGGGAATACACTTACAATTTTGATTATTCCGAGCGGGCCAATTCCCTTTTTCAAAGGCGCACCGTGTATTTTGGGGTGGTTGTTAATTTTTGAAGGGAAGATGGAAGAATCACGGACATTGTTTGTCCTATCTGTCCTGGCCCAAGGCCCATTGGTGATTTGGTGCACAACCTTCCCAGTAACTCACGGGCTGAAAATGGTAGTGGATATGGGGTGTGGGCAGGAACGGGCTTCCATTGTACCCTGTTTTGTGCCATGGAGTCTATAGAGAATTTTGATGGGCACCGGCACACGGTGGGCACGCCCACCACTTAGTTAGGGTGTGTGGTGTTTTTTATGCGGTCGCCAAATCCATTTTTTTTGGTATAGCCTTTACACATTGAAATGTACTCTTACGTTCAATGCTCTGAACACTTCCGAGATCGTTTCAAATCTTGCGTCGGTCAAATTATTTACGGTTTCCTAACTTTGTACTATTGCTACGCCCATCAACGCACCAAGTTGCGCTAAGTTGTTGAACTTGCATCTAATTTCAAACATTTTGATTAACGGTCAAGTATAAGAGCAGTAGCGGATTTCAAGGCGATTACCTGTCCGCCATCACAAAAGGTTATTAAATGCACAGACCTTGATTTTACCACTTCACCCGCTATTGCTTTTATACAATGTTGTATGCTCGTGCTTTCTTTTCGTCCGTGCGTTCAGGCAGCCATACTCTTTGGCAAGTTTTGGCTTTGAGGGTAGGCTTTTGAGAATTGCAAATGTGTATGGCGGTTATTGGAAATCATTTGTAATTATTTCAACTAATTGCTCAAAGTCGGATATCCCATTTATGTTGTTCGTTTCAATCCAGTTTATTCCATTTCCAGGCAAGTAGGTTAAAATTCCTGTCTTAAAATCATATTCACTATTCTTCACTGTTACTTTCCAATCCATAGGTAGCTTGTTTAGTTTAAGAATTTCTCCAAAATCAGAGGAAAGTTTATTAGGGGACGTGCCTTTGACAATTAGAAGCAGCAAACCAGTTCCTATATTTTTTGCCACCTGTAAATATCCTGTAAGCTGTGAATAATCTTTTAATGAAAGTTGGGTCAAATATTTTGCTTCGACCAAAATAAAGTGAATCTTGTTTGCTTGTTTTATACCAAACAAGATGTCAAGTTTTAGTTTGGGAATATATTCATCAGGAAATGGGTTAGATACCTTTAGTAAGTCACAGACTTCTGCAATCATCGAATCAAGTGACTTATTTTGACTATATGCAATTTCGAAGTTATCGTCCAAATAGCCCTGTAAATACTTTATGAATTTGGTTGCAAATTCTCCGTAAAAATCAATTTCTTTCATCTCAATAACTCGATATCTAAGCCTTTAGTTTTGGTTTGTGTTTTGATAAGTTTTTGATTTATCCTGCTTGCAATATTTGAACAAATTATCGCTCTGTCGTTTGCAGAGTTTATAATCATTATTGGCTCATCATCTGTATTTTCGAAGCTATGTAGCATTAAAATAGTCTTGGTATTTTGAGTTAATATCTCTTCCATTGGCCCACTATGTCTTTTGCCGTTTAATTTTTCAGTTGTCAAAAACGCTAACGCTTGTTCTATACCATAGTAGGTTAAGTATATACTATTTTCTGATAGTAGATCATTAACGGTTTGAGATTTTTTCACGATGTCATAATCTGAAAAATAGGTTTCTGTTATATGATTGAAATGTTGACTGATTTCCTTAGTAGTTCCCTTGGATAGTCTTGGAAAGAATGAGATTAATGATTTCTTTTCTAACACTACTCTCTTGACTTCTTCAGTTGGGGCATATTTACAGCCGAGTGAGGCGCAATAATGAAAATAGTGGAAGTAAAGTTTATTCCGAACTTCGATAGGCAAACTTACCGAATCTATTTCGTTGTGAACCGTAAGTGGGCTTGGTTGACGGATTTTTCTTAATGGACAACTATATTGTTCTTCTTTCTTTTGTTTTTTCTTAATTTTTGTTGCATCTATTGCTTTCGCCTGTAATGCGAAGGAATGAGTTGCAAGGAATGATTGAACTAAAAAACGAATCTTAAACCCTTTTTTCCAACCTTTATAATACGGGTCAGCTTTGGCGTGTTGGTTTGGGTGATTGTATAGAATTTGGTCAGTTGTACTTCCTAAGTCAGTTAACCAAGAGCACAATTGCACAACCAATTTGAAATTTTTAGTACTTCCTGGGATTTCAATGGAAACTACTGGTGCATCGTCGTTGAATCTTCTATGAGATAAAGTAATACTTGCCCTTGTGTCGAAGAAACCACTTAAAAAACTTTCAGCATTAATCCCTTTTAATTCACTTTTGGCAATATTAAGGTCTGCTGTATTAAGTAGGAAGCCTGAATTTGGAAGATTTAAATGTTTAAGGTCGTCCCTTATTTTGGTAAAATCTTGATTATCAATCGGCTTGATAAACCAGCGATTATTTCCTATTTCATAAGTAACCTTTAATCCATATTCAGAATTGAATAACCCTGCAATTCGCTGCAGAATATCAATGGCGATAACATTCATTTTTGTGGGTTCCATTCCCCATTTTTTGAATGGTAACTCGATAAGGAAAGAATCTTTATCTATTTTTCCAGCACCAGTGAATAGTCCGAGTATATATGATTTGTTATGATTAAGCATTTATTTCCAAGTGTTTTGAAATCGCTTTGGCAATAACCCAACCCAAAATTGGAGGTACGGCATTGCCAATTACCTTGTAGGCATTTGCAATAGTTGTGTATGGAAAAACAAAATCATCTGGAAATGATTGAATTCTTGCTATTTCTCGAATAGTATATCTTCTGTTTTCGAAAGGGTGAGTAATTCCACAGGCTTCTGGTTGAGCTGAAGCCGTGATAGTTCCATTTATCTCAGTAAGTGAAAACCTTCGGTAAAAGTTAGGTGCTCTATACTTTTTAGGATTATCGTGAATCTTCTGAAAGCGAGGCGACATATCTTCTCTATCCATATTTTTCCAAGAGCGACCCTTATGAACTTGTTCAGGCAACTCGTCTATTGGGGTATTATTTTTAAACTTTTTTAGAACAGCTTTGCTTCCGTAACAAGGACCAATTTTATCGACCATATATTGTCCGGAGGGTGAATACTTCCAATAATCTTTAGCTTGTGGTAGCTTGGAATCAATATCAGAGAGTATAGAACCAACCATCAATTCATAGGGTGCATTTTTTTCATTCGGCAATTCATATTCTTGAACCACCTTATCAAGTAAATCAAAATCGAATCTGCCGTACTCTTTTTTAGTACCAATAATTATTAAACGATATCTTGCTGAAGGAACACCATAATTACTTGCCTTTACAAGTTTGTAAGTTGTTTTGTATCCGAGTTTCTCTGTTCTTTTTACAATTTCATCAGGAATAGAAGTACCATCAGGCATTTTAGAGGACATTATTCCCCTTACATTTTCAAAGACAAAACCTTTAGGTTGGTTTTGAGAGTTTTCCTTTTCAATTAGTATTTTTTCGCATTCTTCAAACAAACTTCCCCTTTCATCATTAATACCTTTTCTTTTACCTGCATTTGAAAAAGGCTGACAAGGGAAGCCTGCTATCATAAAATCAAAATCTGGAATGGTAGAGTAAGGTATTTCACGAATATCGGCTTCAATGATTTGGTGATTTCCAAAATATTTCTCGTTTGCTTCATAAACCTTTGTGGCTGCGGCATCAATATCATTTGATAGAATGGTCTGAAAATTATTTTTCTTGTAATTTTTTCCCCGAAACTCGAATCCACCTTGGAAACCTAAATCCATACCGCCACAACCCGAAAAAAGAGACAAGACCTTGAAATCAGTTGTGTTGATTTCCTGTTGTGGTTTAAAGTTCAATTTTGGTTGAAAGTCTTCAACTACCGATAAAGTCTCTATATCATTCGTATAACTCATAAAGTATCCCATTTTAATTGTTTGGAGGATTTGGCTTTTATATATCTTAATGCTTGTTCAGCAACTGTCAATGTGGATTCAGGACAGTTGTATTCTATCATTTCCTTTGCAAACTTATGTGCAAAGTATAGTTCAGAAATTTTAGATATCTCAATCTCAAAAACCTGAGCTAAGGTTCGCAATTTCTTTGAGCTTAACTGTTTGGTTCCGTTTTCAATTCGGCTAACTGCACTTGAATTTATACCGATTTTTGCTCCAAATTCAGTTTGAGTCCACCCTTTTTGTTCCCTTTGGGTTTTTATAAACTCTCCGAAACTTGTTATTTTAGGGTTTGTCATTTTTAGTTTGACCTATTTTGGTCAAACATACTAAATATTATGGAAATTACTGGATTTTCGTTGGGCAAAAAAACAATGTGTGCGAAAGCACTCTTTGTTTTTGCGGGTGGGTTTTTAGCCTGCAGAGAACAATTGTAGATGATCTTTAATCATATTTATCCTACAGCCACAAGATAAGAAATCAAACCAGAATGACCTTTGGAGCATTGATGCCCCGGCCCGGCACCCAAAACGGTCGCATCCAAAAATAGGCAGGCCGGAAATCCGAGATGCCACAACCGCAATGGCAGGCTTCTTTGGAGTTTTTTTCCAACGGAATCCAAAATAAACAAAAACCTGTTCCGATCCTTGCCAGTTTCGGAACGCATGCCCTTGGGACAAAAGCTCAGCAAGGGATTATAGACAGCGCTGGGCTAGCAATGAAGAAAAAAACGTGATGCGGCCCTTTGTTTGCTACCCAAATGGGGACAGAATACCTTTGGGGCATCCAACGCCTAAACTGTCTTGTCCTGAAATGGGTTGCCCTTTTTTGTGTTAAAGGATCCATTTTTAAATATCGGATTTCTGGTCGGAACATGGACCAGTTTTTTCAAAAAACTTCCCTACTGGTTTTGAAAAAAGTGGCCAACATTCCCAGGCCGGTTTTTTTATGGGAGCTGTGCTTTATGGTGTCCTATTTCTTGTGGAAATGGTCGGAGGTTTCCAGTGCTGGGCTCCAGTTTATGCTTTGCCGGAGATCCACAAACAAAAACGGCACAATGGCCGTGCGGGACACCTATGGCCCTAAACGGATGTTTTGTTGAAAAGTGCCCGATGGAAACGAAGATTCAAGGCTACGCATCGTGGAAGGCATCCCCACAGGGTCCAGAAATACCAAAAACCACCAAAGTATCGGCCCAGGTGCCACTTCAAACCTCCCTTGCAATACAGACCAATCCCCATAACAGAAAAAGAGACCAACGCCCCGGTGCAGTTCAATACCGAAGTTTCGGTACATGCATGCTGGGTCGTACCGGCCGTACGAATGCTTAGTTATTAGGGCACGTTATTCTTTAAGTCGAGCTGCAATCCATTCTTTAATTTGGTCAATATCGAGATTTCCTTTGGTTATACCGATTACAAAACCGTACTTGTCATCTTGGGTCGCCTCTATGTCAAGTCCTCTTGCCATCAATGTCAAGCGCATTAAAACATAACCTGACCTCTTATTGCCATCCACAAAAGGATGGTTGATCAATATGCTCTCCAAAATGGCAGCTGCTTTCTCAACGGGTGTTGGGTAAAGTTCTTTTTTGTCGAAAGTTGCATACGGCCTAGAAAGGGAAGCCTCTAATGCACCTTTGTCCCTAAGTCCATCTGCTCCTCCGAATTTTTCAATTAAAACTTGATGGATACTTAGGGCCTGTTTTAGGTCGATCATTGGGCAAGCTTTTCGAGCAATTCCCTATCCTCGGAAAGTATTTTACGGAGTCGTTGAGACAACACAACTTCGTCGGCGGATTTTCCTTGAATTTCCTCCAGATAATTTAAAATATCCTCTAGCAAGTTTTCAGGGACGTTGTCAAGTGCCTTTTTGATTCTCGATTTTATCTGTCGTGTAGTCATATCCGACGGTTTATTACAAAGATACGAGTTGATTTCTAATGTGCCCTAACGGTTAGTATATGAAGCGTAGCATCCCGAAGGGTGCTATGATTTCATATACAGTGTTAACCACTTTTTCTTAATTTTTCAAAACATGATTTCTTGATATTTTCTCAATTGAAGTTGTTCCCGCCAATTGCATATCTCGAATTAATTCTGCTTTCAGAATATCAAGCACCATCTCAACTCCTTGCTGTCCAAGTGCACCTAGTCCCCAACAAAATGGCCTACCAATACAGACAGCAGTAGCTCCTAGAGCTAAAGCTTTAAAAATGTCAGTTCCTCTTCTAATTCCTCCATCAATTAAAACTGGAATTCCATTTTTAATTTCAGCAACAATTTCTGGAAGACAATCAATTGTTGCTCTGTTACTTTCAAGTTGTCTTCCTCCGTGATTTGAGACGATGATGCCATCAACTCCACGAGCCCTAGCGAGTGCAGCATCCTCTTTAGTTACAATACCTTTAACTACGATTTTCATATCACAATTTGACTTAAGCCAATCGATCATATCCCATGTCATTCCTGGATCTGAAAAGCCCATTCCGTCAGGCAGGATTCCTTCAAAATTGCCCATTTTTAATTTCCCAGTTTGGACAAGTTTCATAAGTGTTGTACCACTTCTTTCTCGATTTCCAACTACTGGGGTGTCAACGGTCAATACACATACTTTACATCCTGCTTTCTCTGCTCTGTCTAGCAATAGTTTAGTGATTTTTCGATCTGGAGTAGGATAAAGTTGAAACCAAAGTTTTGCTTGAGATTGATTTGCTATTTCAGTAACTGAAGAATTGGATACAGAAGAAACAATCATCTGATGTTTTTTCGCAACTGATGCTTTAGCTGTAGCTATTTCACCATCTGGATGAAAAAATCCTTGAAATCCAACTGGGCTTAGAACTATTGGGTTATCCAAATTTTGGCCAAATAAGTCAACATTTGTAGATATATTTCTTACATCAATTAATCTTCGGGCTCTAATTTGAATTTTTTGATAAGCATCAGAGTTTATCTTTACTGTTTTAAGATCATCTGCTCCCCCGTTAAGATAAAGCAGTGCGTCTTCACCCATAACCTTACTTGATAGTTTTTCAAGATCGAATACATTTTTCAAGTCCGATAATTCTGTTGTTGTATCAATCTTCTGGCTATTTTCAAAATTACAACTCGTAAATGAAATAGGTAACGCGAGAGATAGTGAGGATAGGCTAACCCATTTAGTAAATTGTCTTCTTTGAATCTTTGAATCAGTATTTGAATTTGATTTCATATTGAGTTTATTGTGGTTAACACAAGTATATGATCATTGATCATATACCCATCATACGCACAAGATAAGAAAACAAACCAGAATGACCTTTGGAGCACTGATCCCCCGGCCCGTCACCCAAAACGGTCGCATCCAAAAATAGGCTGGCCGGAAATCCGGGATGCCACTACCGCAATGGCAGGCTTTTTTAACGTTTTATTTCCAACGGAATCCAAAATCAACAAAAACCTGTTCCGATCCTTGCCAGTATCGGAACGCATGCCCTTGGCACAAAAGCTCAGCAAGGGGTTATAAACAGCGCTGGGTTAGCAATGAAGAAAAAAACGTGATGCGGCCCTTTGTTTGCTACCCAAATGGGGACAGAATCCCTTTGGGCACCCAACACCTAAACTGTCTTGTCCTGAAATAGGTTGCCCTTTTTTGTGTTAAAGGATCCATTTTTAAATATCGGATTTCTGGTCGGAACATGGGCCAGTTTTTCAAAAAACTCCCCTGCGGGTTTTTAAAAAGGTTGCCAACATTCCCAGGCCGGTTTTTTTATGGGAGCTGTGCTTTATGGGGTCATATTTCTTGTGGAAATGGCCGGAGGTTTCCAGTGCTGGGCTCCAGTGTTCTTTGCTTTGCCAAGGATAATTAAATATAAACGGCATAATCGCCGTGCGGGACACCTATGGCCCTAAACGGACGTTTTGTTGAAAAGTGCCCGATGGAAACGGAGATTCAAGGCTACGGATGGTGAAAGGCATCCCCACGGGGTCAAGAAATACCGAAAATCACAAAAGTACCGGCCCAGGTGCCGCTTGAAACCTCCCTTCCAATACAGACCAATCCCCATAGCAGAAAAAGAGACCAACGCCCCGGTGTGGTTCAATACCGAAGTTTCGGTACATACATGCTGGGTGGTACCGACCGTACGAATGCTTAGTTATTAGTTAGCCATCCCCCGTTTTTTAGTTGAGCTTTAAATTCAGTTGCCCTGGGAACGGATCGGGCACCGCAATTTCTATTTTCCATCTGATCCTTACCGGCATCAGCAGTATCGATACCACCTTGCT